>NZ_RZTB01000084.1:10982-25577 GCF_003997735.1 Mesorhizobium sp. M7A.F.Ca.MR.148.00.0.0
ATACGGAAGCGGTTGGCGAGAGCCCCGAAGATGAAAGCCAGCCCCAGACCGGCGACGATGGTGGCGATAAGGGGCGTGTCATGCGGCATTGTCTATGGAGCGCCTTTCAAAACCGTTGGATGAGCGCCTCCCAAAGCCGCCGCCTGTTTTGCAATATGGTGGATGGTATGTCGGCGATGCAACCCGCGAAGCCGTGAAATCGACGGCGCTGCCGCAAAAATTTGACCGGCAGCTGAGAAGCTGCCGGCCGGATCGGGATTTGTGCGGTGCTATTCGTCTCGATCCGTCAGGGCCGATCGACAATATCAGCCTGCCCGCAGCAGGGCCTCGATTTCCGGTATGGCATGGTTGGTCAATGTCTTGGGAATTTCGGCGGTCACCTTGTCCTCGACCTCCTTGTGCAGCTTTTTGCGCATTGTCCCAAGCACCACTGGCGGTGCGACGAGCACGATCTCGTTGAATTCGCCGTCATGCGCGAGCTTGTAGAGCCGGGCGGCGATTTCATCGGCGAAACGCTCCTTGCCGATGCGGTGCCAGTCCGTATCCTCGACTGCGCTGCGATGGACGGAGGGACCATCATTGTATCGGCCCGGGCTGTCGCTGCCTTGCTCGCGGGTGGGCGGGTTGTCCTGCTGCATTTCCTGCACCACCTCGAGATTCGGATATTTGTTGTCGCCGGCGTTCCTGAGGAAAAGCGCCTTCTCGCCATCGGCCACCATGACCCAGATACCGTGCTTGAGTATGATTATGTTCATGATGACAGGCTCCTTTTCAGCCGCGTGGTGGCCTTTCGTGGCGTTCCGCAGCCGGGGTTTCGATCGGATATGACAGGCCTTTTGAGAACGCGCCCCGAGCCACTAATGTTCCAGTCGGCCGCCGCGTCGGCGTTGGACATTCTGGCTATCCAGAGTTCGCGGCTTTAATCTACTAATTTGGTATAATTTAGAAAAAACAGTTTTGCGGCTTTTCTCCCCGGGCGCTAAAAGACCCGAAAAACAAGGCCTGCGACAGCAGCTTGAATCCGCTCTACCTGTAAACGAGAAATATTTTTCTCTTAGCTGGGATGCTTTCAGAAAAGCAATTGCATCCCGACAAGGGATGCGCGAGTGCGTTCCTTCTGGTTTCTCGCGCCCGCGCGTAGAACTGCAAGCTCATTCAGGATTCCGCTCGCGTCCATGTCGCACACTGCTCCCAAGCTCAGCGCCTTCCCCGTGTTCATGCGGGTCGAGGGCGAAGCCGTGGCCATCGTCGGCGGCGGCGAAGAGGCACTCGCCAAGGCGCGGCTGATCGGACAGTCGAGCGCGGTCCTGCGGATCATCGCGGAACACGCCGAGCCCGATCTGCTCGCCTTCATCGTCCAGGCCGGCGCGAGCCATTTTGCCGCCGCTTACGACGCATCGCAGCTCGAAGGCGCGATCATGGTGTTTGCCGCCAGCGGCGACGAGGAACTCGACCGCCGGGTGGCTGCGGATGCGCGCCGCCTAGGCATTCCAGTCAATGCCGTCGATCGGCCTGAGCTTTGCGATTTCTTCACCCCGGCGCTGGTCAACCGCGCGCCGGTCGCCATCGCCATCGGCACCGAAGGTGCAGGCCCGGTGCTTGCCCAGATGTTGCGCGGCCGCATCGACCGCATGCTGTCGCCGTCGCTCGGGCCGCTGGCAATTCTTGCGGCGTCGTTTCGCGGGGCTGCCGAGAAGCTGCTGCCGAAAGGCAATGCCCGCCGCCGCTTCTGGAATGATTTCTTCTCTGGCGCTCCTGCGCGCGCGGCCGAAGCCGGCCAGCTTTCGCAGGCGCATGACGCTGCCGTCGATCTTCTGCTGTCGGACACGCCCGCTTGCGGTCACATCGCGCTGGTTGGCGCCGGTCCGGGCGCCGAGGATCTTTTGACCTTGCGGGCCCATCGTTTGCTGATGGAAGCCGATGTCATCGTCCATGACGCGCTGGTGCCCGAGGCGGTCGTTGCCATGGGTCGCCGCGATGCCGAGCGACTGCCGGTCGGAAAGCGTAAGGGCTGCCACACCAAGAGCCAGGCTGAGATCAATGCGCTGCTGGTCGAGCTTGGCCGTGAAGGCAAGCGTGTCGTGCGGCTGAAATCGGGCGATCCGCTGGTGTTCGGCCGGGCCGGCGAAGAGATGGCGGCACTTCGCGATGCCGGGATCGCCTATGAGGTGGTTCCGGGTGTCACCGCGGCCTTTGCCGCCGCCGCCGATTTCGAACTGCCGCTGACCTTGCGCGGTGTCTCCTCGTCGATGGTGTTCACCACCGGCCACGACCTCAAGGGCAATTCGCTGCCCGACTGGGCCAAGCTCGCCATTTCGGGCGCCACCGTCGCCGTCTATATGGGCCGCTCGGTGGCCGCCGAGGTTGCCGGACGGCTGATCGAGGCCGGTCTGTCGCCGGACACTGCGGTGGCCGTGGTCGAGAATGCCAGCCTCGCCAACCGGCGTCGCTTCCACGGCACGCTTGCCGACCTGCCGTCGCTGGAAGCGCGGGCCGATCTTTCCGGCCCGGTCATGACCATCATCGGCGATGCGGTCGCCGGCGCCAACTTTGAGCGATCCGAGCCGCTGGCGGCACACAGGCATGAAGGCGCGTCCAGTTCGATCGCCGAAGGAGTTCAGCAATGAAGATACTGACCGCCAACCGCCTCACCGACGGCATTGCGGTCTGGTACGCCGATGGCTGGGCCGAGACGGTGGACCATGCCGACCTCGCCCATGACAAGGCAGCCGAGGACAGGCTTGAGGCGATCGGCGCCAAGGCCTATGCCGCCAACGAAGTGGTCGACGTCAATTTGATCGACGCTGAAGTCGTCAACGGCGTCGTCCAACCGGTGCGGCTGCGCGAGAAGATCCGCGCCGCCGGCCCGACCATCCGCAACGATCTCGGCAAGCAGGCTGTGCGGGCAGCATAACCAAGACACCAGGCATGGGCGGACGCGCCCTGAAAGACCAAGCATGTACCGTTACGATGAGTTCGACCACGATTTTGTCCAGGCCCGCGTCGCCGAGTTCAGCGACCAGGTGCAGCGCCGCCTTGCCGGCGAGATCACCGAGGAGCAGTTCCGGCCATTGAGGCTGATGAACGGCGTCTATCTTCAACTGCATGCCTACATGCTGCGCATCGCGGTGCCGTACGGCACGCTGAACGGCAAGCAGTTGCGCATGCTTGGCCACATCGCCCGCAAATACGACAAGGGCTACGGCCATTTCACCACGCGCCAGAACATCCAGTTCAACTGGCCGGCGCTGTCGGATATTCCGGCGATCCTGGCGGATCTCGCGAGCGTCGAGATGCATGCCATCCAGACCAGCGGCAATTGCATCCGCAACGTCACTGCCGACCATTTCGCCGGCGCTGCCGCCGACGAAGTCGCCGATCCGCGCCCCTATGCGGAAATCCTGCGCCAGTGGTCGTCGGTACATCCGGAATTCTCGTTCCTGCCGCGCAAGTTCAAGATCGCGGTGACGGGTGCCGAGCGCGACCGCGCCGCCATTCAGACCCACGACATCGGCCTGCACCTGAAGAAGAACGCCGCCGGCGAACTCGGTTTCGCCGTCTATATCGGCGGCGGCCAGGGCCGCACGCCGATGGTTGCCCGCAAGATCCGCGACTTCCTGCCGGAAGCCGACCTCCTGTCCTACTGCACGGCGATCCTGCGCGTTTACAACCTCTATGGCCGCCGCGACAACAAGTACAAGGCGCGCATCAAGATCCTCGTCCATGAGACCGGCGTCGAGGAGATCACCCGCCAGGTCGAGGCCGAGTGGCAGGAGTTGAAGGACGCCGAGCTGAAGCTGCCGGAAGCCGACATCCGCGCCATCGAGGCCTATTTCGCGCCACCGGTGCTCGCCGGACGGCCGGAAGGCGACCAAGCGGTCAAGCTGGCGCGGCTCGATTCCAAAGGGTTCTCGGAGTGGCTAGACCAGAATGTCGTGACGCACCGCCATCCCGACTATGCAGCGGTGACGATCTCGCTGAAGGGCATCGGCGAGGTGCCCGGCGACGCCTCGGACAGCCAGATGGAAGCAATCGCCGACATCGCCGAGAAATATGGCTTTGACGAGCTGCGCGTCAGCCATGAGCAGAACCTGATCCTGCCGCATGTGGCCCGCGCCGACCTCAAGGCGGTCTATGATGCGCTGGTCGGCATCGGCCTGGCGACGGCCAATTCCAACCTGATATCGGACATCATCGCTTGCCCGGGCCTCGACTACTGTGCGCTGGCCACGGCGCGCTCGATCCCGATCGCGCAGGAAATCTCGCGCCGCTTCGCCTCGCTTGAGCGGCAGCGCGAGATCGGCGAACTGAAGCTGAAGATCTCCGGCTGCATCAACGCCTGCGGTCATCACCATGTCGGCCATATCGGCATCCTCGGGGTCGAGAAGAAGGGCTCTGAGCTCTATCAGGTGACGCTGGGCGGCTCGGCCGACGAAAACACGTCGGTCGGCGAGATCATCGGCCGCGGCTTCTCGTCGGAAGAGATCACCGACGCCATCGAGCAGATCGTCGAGACCTATCTCGGCCTCCGGCTCGACCCACAAGAGAAATTCATCGACGCCTACCGCCGAGTCGGTCCCGCGCCGTTCAAGGAGGCGCTCTATGCTGGCGAAGCCAAGGCCGCTTGACCGTATCGGAGACGTCGATGACGGCATCGCCGCCAAAGCGGCGGGGCTCGATGCGCTCTATGGTCATCTGAAGCCGATCGAGATCATCGAACGCTCGGCCCGCGAACTGTTCCTCGACGAGATCGCCGCGGTGTCGTCGTTCGGCGCGGATTCGGCTGTACTGCTGCACATGATCGCCAAGATCGACCGGACGCTGCCGGTCATTTTCCTCGACACCGGCAAGCATTTCGAGGAGACGCTCGGCTATCGCGACGCGCTCGCCGCCGATTTCGGGCTGACCAACATAAGGGTGATCAAACCCGAGGAAGCAGCACTCGAACGGATCGACCCGACGGGCAATCTGCATCAGAGCAACACCGACGCCTGCTGCGACGTGCGCAAGGTGGAGCCGTTGGCGCGCGGTGTCGCGCCATTTCGTGCCTGGCTCACCGGCCGCAAGCGTTTTCAGGCCGCGACGCGGGCAGCGCTGCCGGTGTTCGAGGCGGTCGGTCCGCGCATCCGCATCAATCCGCTGGCGCATTGGACGACATCGGACCAGGCCGACTATATGCGCGCCCATGCGCTGCGCGAAAATCCGCTGGTCGCCTATGGCTATCTGTCGATCGGCTGCTTCCCGTGCACGCAGCCGGTGCAGCCGGGCGAGGACGCGCGCAGCGGCCGCTGGGCCGGTCACGCCAAGACCGAGTGCGGCATTCACCTGTCGGGGCTGGAGAAGTCGCTGACCGACGCATCCCTTTAGGATGTGCTGATATTCAGGTGAGGCTGGCCTGCAAACGGCAGCTTCCTGCGCTTCCGGTGCTCACGTACTTCAAGTACGCTCCGCTCCGGTTCTCGGAAGCCGCCATTTTCGGCGCAGCCTGACCTGAATCTCAACACATCCTTGGTTCGTTTGACTATTTAGGAACTTTTTGATGACTGAACCGACGACACCGGAGACCCGACTCTGGACCCCTGCGGGTTTTCACGAGGATGAGTGGACGCATGCCGAAAGCGCCGATGCGCTGTCCGGCAACGGCCGCTTCATCCTGCCGTTGCAAGTCTTCCTCGATCTGGATCCGGAGGTGCGCCGCTCGGCCAAGGAACGGCTCGGCGTCCTGCTGCAGCCTGGTGATCAGCTCGAGAAGATTGCCGACCTGCTCGACCAGCTGTCGCTGGTGGCGTTGGCCTTCCCGGCCTTCAGCGACGGCCGCTCCTTCTCCAAGGGAGAACTGCTGCGCGGCCGCTACCATTTCGAAGGTGCCGTTCGCGCCACGGGCCAGGTGCTGGTGGACCAACTGCCGCATATGCTGCGGCTGGGCTTCGACGAGTTCGAGATTTCCAATGCGGTGCTGTTGAAGCGCCTGGAGGAGGGCCGCACCGGCGGATTGGGGCTCTACTACCAGCCAGCCGCCGTGCCGGAACCAAAAGGCCCGAAATACTCCTGGCGACGCGTTCGCAGCAGCTGACGTTGCGGTAATTCCGCGCATCTTTACATCAGTCGTGTTCAGGCCTTCTCTTGGTCATCCGGATGGAAAATCCGTTGAACGATCGGGGAGGGGTCTTCATGCGTTACGACTATGTCATAGCCGGCGGTGGGTCCGCCGGCTGTGCGCTTGCCGCGCGGCTTTCGGAAGATCCATCGAAAACGGTCTGCCTGATCGAAGCTGGCGGCGAGGGCAGGGATATGCTGATCCGCGCTCCGGCTGGCATTATCGGCATGCTTTCCGGCCGGCCCAGGATCAACAACTGGGCCTTCGAAACCGTGCCGCAGCAAGGTCTTGGCGGCCGCAAGGGCTACCAGCCGCGCGGCAAGGCGCTGGGCGGCTCCAGCGCCATCAATGCAATGCTCTATGTCAGGGGCCATCGCAGCGACTATGACGAATGGGCAAATCTGGGCTGCGAGGGCTGGTCGTGGGATGAGGTTCTGCCCTATTTCCGGCGCGCCGAAGGCAATGAGCGCGGCACTGATGCCTTGCATGGCGGGGACGGCCCGCTGAAAGTGTCGAACCAGCGCTCGCCGAGGCCGATCGCCAAGGCCTTCATAGAGGCTTGTGCCGAAAACCAGATTCGCGCCTCGGACGATTTCAACGGACCGGAACAAGAGGGCGCCGGCTATTTCCAGGTGACCCAGTTTGCCGGTGGCGCCCGTAATGGCGAGCGCTGTTCGACTGCCGCCGCCTATCTCCATCCGGTGATGCAGCGGACCAATCTGACCGTGATCACGCGGGCGCACGCCACAGGCATCGTCCTTGCCGGCAAGCGCGCCACCGGCATCCGCTACCGGACGCGCAAAGGCGAGGCAGTGGCACAGGCGTCGCGCGAGGTGATCCTCTGTGGCGGTGCCTTCGGTTCGCCGCAGCTTCTGTTGCTGTCGGGTATCGGCCCGGCGGCCGAACTTGCCGTGCATGGCGTTCCCGTCGTCCACGAATTGCCGGGCGTCGGCAAGAACCTGCAGGACCACCTCGATTTTATCGTCGGCTGGAGATCGAAGGACACCGATATGCTCGGTATGAGCCCGCGCGGCGCGTGGGGTTTCCTCAGGCATATCGCGCAGTGGCGGCGGGATGGAACCGGGCTGATCGCCTCGCCGTCGGCCGAGAGCGGCGCTTTCGTCAAATCCGACCCGGCGCTTGAGCGCCCTGACCTGCAGCTGCAATTCGTCATCGGGCTCGTCGAAAACCATGCGCGCACGCTGCACTACGGTTTCGGCTTCTCCTGTCATGTCTGCATATTGCGGCCGCACTCGCGTGGCGAGGTTGGGCTGGCCAGCGCCGATCCACTTGCCGCGCCACGCATCGATCCGCGCTTTCTCGGCGACCAGCGCGATGCGGAACTGCTGCTGAAAGGCGTGAGGATCACCCGGCAGGTGCTGGCTTCGCCGGCGCTGACGCGCTACCGGCACAAGGAAATGCACATCGCCGGCGAGCCGAGCGATGCCGATCTGATGACCCATATCCGTACCCGCGCCGACACGGTCTATCACCCGGTCGGCTCCTGTCGGATGGGGGTCGACGAGATGGCGGTGGTCGATCCGCAACTCAAGGTGCGCGGGCTTGAAGCCTTGCGTGTCGTGGACGCCTCGGTGATGCCGACACTAATTGGTGGCAACACCAATGCCCCAACCATCATGATCGCCGAAAAGGCCGCCGACATGATCAGGGCTGCCTGATCGGAGCTCCAGGCCGCGGCGCCCATGGCGCGGCGGTCTTTTGGTTGTGACGCAATTGCCCAGGGAAAACGCTACGCGTTTTCCCTGGAAAACCGTTCACACTTCTCCTGGAATTGCTTAAGCCGCCGCCCGTGCCTCGCGGAACGACACCAGCTTGCGGCGGTTTTCGTCCCACAATGCCAGTTTGACGCAGCGCAGGCTTTCGAGCAGCGTAACCCGGCCTATGTCGCGCAACTCGGGATAATCCCGCAGCACTTCCTGCAACCGGTAGCACGGCACCTTGGCCGAGAGGTGATGGACGTGATGGACACCGATGTTGCCGGTGAGCCAGTTCAGCACCGGCGGAAGGTCGTAATACGACGATCCGTGCAAGGCGGCGTGCTGGAATTCCCAGTCGGCATCCTTCGCCCATTCCGTTTCCTCGAACTGGTGCTGGACGTAGAACAGCCAGATGCCGGCCGAACCGGCGAGGATGACGATCGGCAGGTGAACCACCAGGAAAGCGCCCGGGCCGACGAACCAGATAAGGACGGCTGCTGCGACCGCGATGCCAAGGTTGGTGGTCATCGACGACACCCAAGGGGTCAGGCCGCCGCGCATCATGCCGACGGGTAGCCTCTGCTCGAAGATGAAAAGCCAGATCGGACCGAGCCCGAACATCACCAGCGGATGGCGATAGAGACGATAGGCGAGGCGGCCCCGCCACGACATCTGCCGGTATTCTGCAACGGTCAGCGTCCGGATGTCGCCCATGCCGCGTTCGTCAAGATTGCCGGCGCTGGCGTGGTGCGTCGCGTGGGCGCGCCGCCAGCAATCGTAGGGCGTCAGCGTCAGGATGCCGAGCGCGCGGCCAATCCAGTCGTCCGCGTAACGATTGGCGAAGAAGGAGCCGTGGCCGCAATCGTGCTGGATCATGAAGATGCGCACCAGAAACCCGGCCGCGGGGAGGATGAGGACCAGTCCCCACCAATGGCCATAGGCATAAGCCGCAGAGGACAGCCCCCAGAGTATGGCGAATGGAATGAGGGTGATGGCGAGCTCGACGGCGCTGCGCCGCCTGTCAGGCTTCTTGTAGCGGGCGAGAATCTTCAACCAGGCGCGCTTGCTGTTGGCGACCGCCTCAGGGGAAATCATGTTCATCAGGAAGCATAGGCGGGGTGCCTCGCCGCCGCAAGGCAACATCACGCAAAATTACTGTGCGTAATTGTCGCGTGGCTTGGCGATCGAGCCTGCCAACCCGCCAAATCGACCTGCTGATGGCTCTGAGCGTCGGTTTTCCGCTGGTCGATCGCTATTCGCGATCGAGGATAGGGCAGCCGCGCTCGGTGCCAAAAGTCACGCGCACGCGGTCGCCGCCCTGTCTGCCGCGGACCGTGATCTCCCGGCGGCCGACGGACTCTATCCTTGCGCGGCGGATGCCCATTCGGTCTGCCTTGTCGAGAGCCCGGTCTTCCGTGCAGCCTCGTTGACGGCGGTCGCGCCGATCGTCGCGACGGGGGCCTTCGCAATCGTCGTAGGCGGGGTCGCAATCTTCCATGAGCTTCAGCCGCGGGCCATGTTTGCCCAATTGCAGCTGAAGATTGTCTGCTTGTGCCGGAAAGGCCGCCAAGGTGATGGCGCCGAGGCCGACAAACGCTATCAGCGATGAGGTGATCGAAACCTTGCGCATTTTACGTCCTCCATTGAACCACAACACATCTATCCTTAGATGGTTCGGCTCTCCCCGGCTATTGCCGATAGGAGGTTTGCTGCCAAGATCGATTGTTGCGTTACGGCCGGCGCCAGCCGATGTCACCGCGCTCCGCCCCATCGAGGCGGTCGAGCAGTTCTCTGAACCGATCGGGGATGTCGGCCTCGGTGCGGAAGGCCGGCAAGGTGCGCAGAAAGCGGGTCACCGCCTCGGCGCCGAACTGGCGCCTGATCTCGATGGCCAGCCCCTCTGCCTTTTCGCCCATGTTGCGGGTCATCATCTCAAAATCCTGTGTCGGCTTCGAAACTCCTGCAGCAAGAGAATGGTTCCCCCATCATGCCTATGTGGCAAGCAAAGCCGGCGGTTAGGGTAAAATTTGAATTAAAGTCGAAATGTCTTGCCGGTCATTGTCCGGCCTTGGCCGGCGGCTTCCATAGTCGCTTACCCCTTGATTTTTGGCCGCCAAACATCGATATCGGGCACAAAATCCACATCATTCGAGATTGACGGGAAACGGCGATGAGCGACCAGGCAAAAGACGAACGCGCGCCCGATGAAGTCGAGGCGACCGAGCCCGCAGCCGAGCGCACGGAAGGCAGCACCGACGGCGACTATGAGGCTCTTGTGCGGCTGCTGAAGGAAAATGAAGAGCTGAAGGACCGCGCGCTGCGCGTGGCGGCCGAGATGGAAAACCTGCGTCGCCGCACGGCGCGCGATGTGCACGATGCGCGCACCTACGCGGTCGCGAATTTCGCCCGCGACATGTTGTCGGTATCGGACAATCTGCGCCGCGCGCTGGATGCGATTCCCGCCGAGGCCAAGGCATCGGGTGACGCCGGCTTCAAGGCGCTGATCGAAGGCGTCGACCTCACCGAGCGCGCCATGCTGTCGGCGCTGGAACGGCATGGGGTCAAGAAGCTCGCGCCGGAAGGCGAGAAGTTCGATCCCAATTTCCACCAGGCGATGTTCGAAGTGCCCAATCCGGATGTCCCGGCCAACACCGTGGTCCAGGTCGTGCAGCCGGGCTATTCGATCGGCGACCGCGTGCTGCGCCCGGCCATGGTCGGCGTCGCCAAGGGTGGTCCGAAGTTCGCCGCCGCTGAAGCACCGGTTGAGCCGGGGCCGGTGAACGAACAGGCTGAGAAGGATGCGTAGTTAGGGCAGTAAGGGAGTAAGGGAGTAGGGAAGCGTACCAACGGTGCGGCTTTGTGATAAACATACTCTCCTATTCCCCTATTCCCTTACTCCCCTGGTCTGCATGAATGCCATCGCGTTTCTCGACTATGCCGGTGTCGCCGTCTTCGCGGCGACCGGGGCGCTGGCGGCTTCGCGTAAGCAGCTCGACATTATCGGCTTCCTGTTCCTGGCCAGCGTCACCGGGATAGGCGGTGGCACGCTTCGCGACGTTATCCTCAACCTGCCGGTTTTCTGGGTCGCCAACTCCGGCTATGTGCTGGTCTGCGCCGCGGTTGCGGTGCTGGTCTTCTTCAGCGCGCATCGTGTCGAATCGCGCTGGAAGTGGCTGCTCTGGCTCGACGCCATCGGGCTCGCCGCCTTTTCGGTGATGGGCGCGGCCAAGGGGCTTGCGATTACCGGCTCGCCGGTCGTGTCCGTCATCACCGGCGTGCTCACCGCCACTTTCGGCGGCATTTTGCGCGATCTCCTTGCGGGCGAGCCATCGGTGCTGCTCAGGCCCGAAATCTACGTCACGGCGGCCCTTGCGGGTGCCGGCCTCTACACGCTTGGCGATCTTGCCGGACTGCCGCCGCTCGCCTCGAACCTCGCCGGCTTTGCGGCGGCGTTCCTCGTGCGCGGTGGTGCGCTCAAATTCGGCTGGTCGTTTCCGTCCTACAAGAGCCGACCCGGCAGGCGGCCGGAAGATATTTTGTGAAAGGAAGCGAATAGCGAATAGAGATAGCGAATAGGGGTTGAGCGAGATAGCTCCCGCTATTCGCTATTCGCTATTCGCCAGCGTCACGCAGCGAAGCGCTGGGCTTCGCCGCCATAATAGTTGACGTAGCGTGCGCCGATCTCCTTGACCGGCATCACGACGAACACATCGACCGTCGAGAATTCGCGATCGATGACGCAACCATCGCCGATGCGGGCACCGACGCGCAGATAGCCCTTGACCAATGGCGGCATCGCGGCGATCGCCGCCTTGGCATTGACGGCCTCGATCGGCATCAGATCCATCGAGCAATAGCGCCCGGACACAGCGCGCACGTCCCAGGCCGAATTCGTCCGGCAGTGGTGGGCGAGATAGGTGAGCGCTTCGGCATGCGCCGCCGGCACGGTGCCGTGAAAGGACGCGCAGCCGGTCATCACACCGATTTCGTAATGATTGATGTAAGCCCAGATGCCTTGCCACAACGCCTCGATGGTGCGCTTCGAGCGGTATTCCGGCAAAACGCAGGAGCGGCCGAGTTCAAGGAAACGCTGGCCGGGGTGGCGGGCGATGAGCTTGGTCAGCTCGAATTCACCTTCGGAATAGAAGCCACCGGCCGTGGCCGCGATTTCTTGCCGCAGCAGCCGATATGTGCCGACGATGCGGCGATGTTCGGGACCGGAAAGCGTGGTGTCCAAAACCAGCAGATGGTCGCAGAGCGGATCGAACCGGTCGGCGTCCCGGCGGTCATGGGCCTGGAACAGGTCCTTCCTGGCGCCAAGTTCGTCGTAGAACACCCGGTAGCGCACTTCCTGCGCGGCCGCGATCTCGGCCTCGTTGCGAGCGAGCCGCACTTCAAGATTGCCTATACGGCCCAGCGCAGCGCCCTTTATGACGGAATCGACGTTACGTCCGGCAAGCAAGGCGCTTCTGGCGTTCGGCCGAGTGTCACATTCCGGCATAACTGTATGCACGAGTGATTCTCCTTCGAGCCATCCCTCTTGGCACGGGGATACGGTGTAGGTGCAACAGGATTGTGACAGTACCGTGATACGACGTCATGGGCAATACTTCGTCGGCTGGCGAATACGATCAACCGGCTACGTTTAAGTGATCGCCCGTGCCGAATGGCGGTGGAAAGCTCAGGCCGCGACGACCTGCCCCTCGACGGCATTGACCAGCGCTTCGGGGTCGAGCGGTTTGGTGACAAAGCCGCTGGCGCCATGGGCCAACACCGCATGACGGGTCTTTTCCTGGCTGTCGGCCGACAGCACCATGATCGGCACCGGCCGCACGGCACTTTCTTCCTCATGGCGGCGGATGGCGGCGATCGCGTCCAGCCCGTCCATGACCGGCATGTGCAGATCCATCAAGACCACGTCGAAGCGGTCCTTGTGCGCGGCGCCGGTGACAGCCTCGACGGCGGCCTTGCCGTTGCCGACCACCTTGACGCGATGCCCGGCCTTCAGCAGCGTGGCGCGGGCCAGCATGGCGTTGATGTCATTGTCCTCGGCGATCAGCACCGACAGGCCGCGCGGGCGGTTGCCGACGGCCCGCAGCGACGGTGCGCCGCGCTTTTCCGGCGGCGGCGGGCCGAGGCTCGGAGCATGGCTGCTCAACAGAACACGCAGAAGTGTTCCGCCACGCACCGGCCTGGCCAGGAAGGTTGCGTAGCCGCTGGCACGGAACTCGCCAAGCATGCCGCGATCGGTCGGCGCGATCAGCGTGATCGCCTCACAGTCGGAGAAACCGCTCTGGCGCAGGCGCTTGAGCAGCCTTCCGTCGCCTTCTTCCATCGCTGCATCGACCAGGATCGCGTCGCAGCCGGCGGCGAAAGGCGCGGCCTGTGCTGCAGTGGCGGCGATGTCGACCGCGCCGCCATTGGCGCGGATGGTGCGGGCGATGGCGTCGGCCTCGACGGCGTTCTTCGACAGGATCACCGCGCGTCTGCCCGAGAGAGCATTCTGGTGGCCCTGCGGCGCTTCGGTGGCCGCTCTCGCAGGGATTTCGAAGACGAATTCGGATCCCTGGCCGAGCCGGCTGGATACCGAGATCGTGCCGCCCATGGCGGCCACCAGGCGCCTGGAGATGGCAAGGCCGAGGCCGGCCCCGCCATGTGTGCGTGTCGACGTGCCGTCGGCCTGCTCGAATTCCTCGAAAATCCGCTCCAGGTCGGCGTCACGCAGGCCCGGACCGGTATCGGCGATGGTGAAGCATATGCGGTCGCTGGTTTCGGTGCGTGCGCGTGCTATGCTCACCAGCACGCCGCCGCTGTCGGTGAACTTGATGGCGTTGCCGATGAGGTTGAGAAGCACCTGCCTGACCTTGCCCGGATCGGCGGTGATCAATTGCGGCACGTCGGGTTCGACATGGCAACCCAGTCCGATATCCTTGGCGAAGGCGCGCGCTGCCAGCAATTCGATGATGTTGTCGGCGATCTCGCGCACCGACATCGGCTGCGGCTCGGGGTCGAAACGCCCGGCTTCGATCTTGGAATAGTCGAGAAGATCCTCGATCAAGGCAAGCAATGCGCTGGCCGAGGTCGAGACGGCGCCGACATAGGTCTGCTGCTCCGGCGTCAGGCTGGTGTCGGCGAGCAACCTGGCCATGCCCATAATGCCGTTCATCGGGGTGCGGATTTCATGGCTGACGGTGGCAAGGAAGCGCGATTTGGCCTGGCTTGCATATTCGGCCCGTTCGCGTGCGGTGATCAGCGACGATTCGGCGCGTTTGCGGGCGGTGATGTCGCGGGCGATGGCGCGGTGCGAAACCGCGCCGCTGTCCTTGTCGCGCACCGACAGTTCGATCCAAGAGAACCAGCGCTGCCCGCTCGGCGTGCTGATGGAGACATCGGTGGAACTCAGACACTCATGGTCGGAAAAGGCGGCATCGGGAACCATGCCGACCTCGATGCCCAGTTCTGCCAGGGTCTTGCCGGCAAGGTCGCGCTGGTCGATCTCGACGAGATCGGCGAAGACCTTGTTGGCATAGACGATGTAGCCGTCGCGGTCGCGATGGATGACGAGATCGCCAAGCGCGTCAATCAGGCCGCGAAAGCGCTCGTCGCTCTCCTGCATCTCCCACATGCGGTCGGCCAGCGTCTCGATCTCGGCGCGGCTGCGGGCAGTGGTTTCGTCAAGAAGGGCGGAGGTGCGATGTTCGCTCCGCCTGGCGCGCAGATGCAAGGCAAGGCCGGCAAGGCCGGTTGCCAGCAATGCGACGCTGATGAAGATCGGTGCCC
>NZ_RZTB01000085.1:0-24078 GCF_003997735.1 Mesorhizobium sp. M7A.F.Ca.MR.148.00.0.0
GCAGGATGAACATGCCGGCCTTCATCGCATTGGCCGACAGCAGCACTTCGGGAACGAACAGGATGCCGTCGCGGAAATCCTCGCCGACGATGCGCATGCCTTCGACCAGCGCTTCCGTCAGCACCTTGTAGGGCACCCAGCCGCGCTCGAGCAGGATGTTGGTGCCTTCCTCGATCTCTTCCTTCAGCCCGTCATAGAGATCGTCGTGCATCTGCTGCACCAACTCGTCGTCGGAAAGTTCGGAAAGGATGATCTCGTCGTCGGACATTTGTATCGAGCTCCTGCCGGCATCGCGACCATGTCGCAAGGCACACATCTTCGCGTTCATACCTAACCCGCTGAGGGCATGTATCCATAGCTGATTTGCGACTTCCCGCAAAAGGAAAGCGACCGTAACTCTCTTGGAATTCTTGTCGATTTTGCGACAGGCGTTGGCGCTGGCGGGCCGTTTCGAATAGGGTGCATGGCTACGATCTGGCAAGAAGCGGCGAGGCAGCCGCTATGGATTCCAGACAAGAACAGTTTCAGGGAAGAACCACCATGAGCGAACACGCGGCAGTCGATCAGGAAGCGTCAAACGCGCGACGTGGGCGCGGCGCCAGCGGCGGGGCTGCAGCCCGGCGGGCAGCACGTTCAGGCGGTGGCCCAGGCACGCAGCTCACCTACATCAAGCGCAAGATCAACGTTTATGAGGTGCTGGACGAGGAAGGCCTGGCGCTGATCGAGAAGAACACCGACACGGTGCTCGAGGAAATCGGCATCATCTTCCGTGACGACGCGGAGGCGTTGCAACTGTGGAAAGAGGCCGGCGCCGACGTCAAGGGCGAGCGCGTGCACTTTCCGAAGGGGCTGTGCCGTTCGCTGCTCAAGACCGCGCCGTCCGTCTACACCCAACATGCGCGCAATTCCGAGCGCTCGGTGCAGATCGGCGGCAATGCCACCGTCTTTGCGCCGGTCTACGGTCCGCCCTTCGTACGTGACCTCGATGGCGTCAGGCGTTATGCGACGATCGAGGATTTCCAGAATTTCGTGAAGCTCGCCTATATGGCGCCGTCGATCCACCATTCGGGCGGCACTGTGTGCGAGCCGGTCGATGTGCCGGTCAACAAGCGCCATCTCGACATGATCTACAGCCACATCAAATATTCCGACAAGCCGTTCATGGGCTCGGTGACCGCGCCGGAACGCGCCGAAGACACCGTCGCCATGGCCAAGATCGTGTTCGGCGACGATTTCGTCGAGAACAACACGGTGCTGACCAGTCTGATCAACGCCAACTCGCCGATGGTGTTCGACGAGACCATGCTCGGCGCGCTGAAAGTCTATGCGCGCCACAACCAGGCCTGCATCGTCACGCCGTTCATCCTTGCCGGCGCGATGAGCCCGGTGACGGTGGCCGGCACGCTGACGCAGGTCCTGGCCGAAGTGCTGGCCGGCGCCTCGTTCACGCAGCTGATCCGGCCGGGCGCGCCGGTGCTGTTCGGCACCTTCGCCTCGTCGATTTCGATGCAGTCGGGAGCCCCGACCTTCGGCACGCCGGAGCCGTCGCTGGTGTCTTATGGCGCCGCACAGCTGGCGCGCCGTCTCGGCCTGCCGTTCCGTACCGGCGGCTCGCTCTGCGCGTCGAAGGTTCCGGATGCGCAGGCGGCCTATGAAAGCGCCAACACGCTGAACTCGACCATCCTGGCCGGCACCAATTTCGTGCTGCATTCGGCCGGTTGGCTCGAGGGCGGGCTGGCGTCCTGCTACGAGAAATTCATGATGGACATCGACCAGCTCGGCATGACGCAGAAATTCTCAGAGGGTGTCGACCTGTCGGAAAACGGCCAGGCGATGGACGCCATCCGCCAGGTCGGCCCCGGCAGCCACTATCTCGGCTGCGACCACACCCAGGCCAATTTCCAGACCGCCTTCTACCGCTCCAACATCGCCGACAACAATTCCTACGAGCAGTGGCTGGCCGAAGGCGAGAAGACAGCGCCGCAGCGCGCCAACGAACTTGCCCGCCGCTGGCTGGAAAGCTACGAGGCGCCATATCTCGATCCGAGCATCGACGAAGCGTTGAAGGACTTCATCGCCAAGAAGAAGGGGTCGATGCCCGACGCCTTCACTTGAAAGGAGCCCGAATCAGGCGGGGCTAAAGTCGCCAACATCATCCACAAGGAAGTCTGGCGGAGCGCGTTCTCCGATCCGGTCAAGAAGGAATGATTGCGCGTCGCGGGTGAAGACAAGCGGTGGGGACGGTGCCAATGCCTTTCAATCCAACCAGGCGAAATCGGAACATCGGCACGCCGAAGCAGGGCCATGGTCAAAACAACCGCATGATCATTCCCCGACCATGGAACTCCACCAGATGGTGTGTGGCGCAGCTCGATCCGAGCCAAACGCTGCACAGGACAGTGAATGGCAGAGACGTAATGCTCATTGTCGAAAAGACGAGTGGCAGGTGCAGTCACGCCTGCACGGTCGAAGATGTTGTTTTCGTTCTCTCTCATGTTCCCCTCGCTGACTGGGCCGGACTGGAAACATTTGTCTTGCGCCAACCGACGCGAAAAGCGCGGCTACTCGGACCGGTCTGGGGGCGGATGTTTTGTGATGCCAACCTTGGTTTCCGTGGATCCTCCATCGTGAAAAGTGGTCCGGCCATATTTTTGGAAGCTTGTGGTGTCGGCGACATCATCGATTGGCCCACGTCGCTGGACTCCGAGGATGCGGCAGAATTGGACAGGCTTCGTTTGGACGGTCACGACGTCAGCCGGGTTGGAAAGAAACATCTCGTTTCCCCATCGCTCGACGCTGTGCGAGCCACGCAGCTCTATCGCACGCTCCTGCATGAGATCGGCCACTGGCGTGATTGGCTTGAAAAAGTGGAAATGCCGTCCGACCAAGGCGAGGGCTACTCAACACTTTATGACCGTTACTTTGCGCGGCCCAAAAGCGAGCGAGAGGCTTTTGCGCATCGCTACGCTGATAATTTGCGGGCGACGCTCGAGAAGAAGGGGGTCATTCCGTTCCCGAGGATCGAGGCGTGACAGTCTGCCCGGGCATGAAGGGATGAACCCTGCACGCCGTACGGTTGACGAAATAGCGGCCGCGCTTGCCGCCAATGGCCTTATCCTGCGCGGCGGGGTCATTTTCAACACAGGCGAAGAGTCACCCTCAGGCCTGTCAGGCGCTGCCGCCAAATCAGCCCTTTTGGTGGGGCAGGCGGGAGCCGCGCCCTGGCCGCATTTCCTGCGCTGGCGCGAGAGCCAGCCGGAGCAAATCGCCAATCCGCTCGACACCTGGTCGCGTGAGGTGATCGGCGCGGTGGCGCAGGATTTTGGCGCACGGGCGATTTCTCCGTCGGACAAGCCCTATCTGCCGTTCCAGCAATGGGCGATGCGGGCGGAGGGACTGAAGCCGTCGCCGCTCGGCATCCTCATGCATCCGCAATACGGGCTATGGCATGCCTATCGCGGTGCGCTGCTGTTCGAGGACGAGCTTCCGATTCAAGCCGGCGAAGCGGCGCCTCACCTTTGCGATACCTGCGTCGAGAAACCCTGCCTGAAATCCTGCCCGGTGGACGCCTATTCCGCGCAAGGATTTGCTTATCAATCCTGCCTGGCGCATGTGCGGGGGGCGAATGGGGGACCCTGCCGCCGCGGCGGCTGCCTTGACCGCAATTCGTGCCCCTATGGCACGGAGTATCGCTATCCGCCGGAGGTTCAGGCCTTCCACATGGCGAGCTTCGCACGAGCCACCAACTGATCCATTCCAATTGCGGTGCTCGTTGGCTTCGAGCATCTTGACGGCAGTTAGACGCAAGCCTATTCATCAAGTCATCAGATGACTTGATGAATAGGCTGATGCAACCTGCTATCCGAACCAATCTCACCGACAGCGCCACCGAGAGCCTGCGGGCTGAAATCGTCAGCGGCCGCTGGGGTGTCGGCGAGCGTATCCCCAACGAGGCAGCTCTGACCGACCTTCTGTCGGTCAGCCGCGGCACGGTGCGCGAGGCGGTGCGGGTGCTGGTCTCGCAGGGATTGCTGGATACGCGCCAGGGGTCGGGCACCTATGTGCGCTCTGCCGTCGATACCTCTGCCGCGCTCGACCGGGTCAAGCGCAGCGGCCTGCGCGATCAGTGGGAGGCGCGGGCGGCGCTGGATCTCGAGGCCGCGAGGCTCGCCGCCTTGCGTCACACGCCAGCCGACCTCGAGCGGATGCGGCAATTGCTTGCCGCGCGCGGCACTGTCGCCGAAGGCGGAAGCGAAGCCTTCATCCGTCGCGATCTCGCCTTCCACATATCCGTCGTCGCGGCGTCCGGTAACAGGGCGATGATGGAGCTCTACGACTTCTTCACCGCCGCCATCACCGAGACCATCCATGCCACCATCGACGGCGATCTGCCCGAACCGGACCACCAGGCGCATGCGGCAATCGTCGACGCCATTGCCGCGAGCGATCCCGAGCGCGCCGTTGCCGCCGTCCGCGCCTTCATGGCGCCGGTGCTTGCCCAACTTGAAAGACTGCTTTCGCAATGAACCAGAGTTTTCGTCAGCCTGATCCGAAGGCCGAGGTCGAGGGTCTGGAACTCATCGATGCCGAGGCCGACAGCCTGCCCATGCCGCAGCCGCCTGAACTGCGCAGCCGTGCGGCGCGCATCGTGCTTGGCGCGAGCCTTGTGCTGATCGCCTTCAGTCTGCGGCCGCTGTTTTCGAGCCTGTCGGTGCTGTTGCCCGAGGTGATGCAGGCAACCGGGCTGTCGACGACGGGCGCCAGCCTGCTGACGACGCTGCCCGTCCTGTGCCTCGGCCTGTTCGCGCCCTTCGCGCCAAGGCTTGCGCAGCGCTATGGAGCCGAGCGCACCTTGCTCGGGGCGCTCGCCTTGCTGGTGCTGGGAACCGGCCTGCGCTGGTTCGGTACGGTTCCCCTGCTGTTTGTCGCGACCTTCCTGGCTGGCGGCGCCATTGCCATCGGCAATGTGCTGCTGCCAGGCCTGGTGAAGCGCGATTTCGCCGACAGGGCCGCCGTCATGACCGGGCTCTACACCATGGCGCTCTGCGCCGGTTCGGCTGCCGCCGCGGGCTTCACGCTGCCGATCGAGCATTTTGTCACCGGTTCATGGTCCGGAGCACTTGCTGCCTGGGCGGTGCCGACCCTGATTGTGTTGCTGATCTGGATTCCGCAGGCGCTGGGCAGCCGGCGGCAAGTGAGCCATCAAGGCTTTCGCGTCGTCGGGCTTTGGCGCGATCGCCTTGCCTGGCAGGTGACGCTGTTCATGGGGCTGCAGTCGGCGCTCGCCTATTGCATCTTCGGCTGGCTGGCGCCGATCCTGCGCGAGCGTGGCTTCGATGCGGCCACCGCTGGCGCCATGGTTTCGGTGTCAGTGATGGCGCAGGTCATCACCTGCCTCGCCGTGCCATCCTTTGCGATGCGGCTGAAGGACCAGCGCGGCATCAATGTGGCGCTCGTCGCCACGGCGGTGGTCGCGCTGCTCGGCATTCTCTTTGCGCCGACCTCGACGATGCTGTTCTGGGCGGTCCTGCAAGGCATCGGGCAGGGTGGCCTTATCGCGGCTGCCATGAGCTTGATCGTGCTGCGTTCACCGGATTCGCATATCGCCGCGCATCTTTCAGGCATGGCGCAAGGCGTCGGCTATGTGCTGGCGGCCTTCGGCCCGTTGCTGGTGGGCCTGATCCGCGACTGGACCGGCAGTTTTTCGGGGACGGCGTTCCTGTTCGTCGCGCTCGGGCTTGGCGTAGCCATCATGGGGCTCGGTGCCGGCCGTGCGCTGCATGTCGGCGCGCGGACCGTGCGCGAGGGCGAGCAATAGCGTCCGCAATCCTGCACGAAATGTTGACTGCCACGCCCCGGGAATGCCTTGCCGTATGGCCTTGCGCGGATATGTATCGCGCATCAGTCGAACGGAGCGGGCGATGACGAAACACGACCTTCAGATCAAGACCAGGGATGGTGTTGCCAATGCCGGGCTTTTCCGCTCGGCAAACGCATCTCCTGCCAAGGCCGGCGTCATCCTCTATCAGGACGCCTTCGGTCCGCGGCCGGCGCTCGACGGTATGGCCGAGCGGCTGGCGAATGAAGGCTATGCGGTGCTGGTGCCCGACCTATTCTACCGCAATGCGCCCTACGGGCCGTTCGACGCCAAGACCGCCTTCGCCGAGGAAAAGACCAAAATCCCGCTGATGGCGCTGGTCACGGGCACGACACAGGAGATGACCATCAGCGACAGCGGTGCGTTCCTCGACGCACTTGCTGCCGAGGGCATCACCGGGCCGATCGGCACGGTGGGATATTGCATGGGTGGCGGCCGGGCGTTGAACGCCGCCGCTAACTATCCCGACAGGATAAGGGCGGCCGCAAGCTTCCATGGCGGCAATCTGGCCAGCGACGCCGCCGACAGCCCGCATCGCAAGGCAGCCTCCATCAAGGCGCGCGTCTATGTCGGCATGTCGGGTGTCGACAGAAGTTTCCCGCCGGAACAATCGATGCGATTGGAGGAAGCGTTGCGGGTTGCGGAAGTCGACCATGTCATCGAGAACTATGCTGGGATGGCGCATGGCTGGTGCGTGCCCGATCATAGCGTTTTCAACGCCGCGGGCGCCGAACGCCACTGGAAGCGATTGACGACGCTGTTCGCAGAGACGCTGATTTAAGGCAGGAGTCACTGCGCACTGATCGCACACAGGTCGACTCTGAGCAGGACGCTACGCGTCTTTGAACCAGAACGGCAGCCGATGCGGCGAAGAGTGAGCGATGCTTGCCCTTTCGACGGCGGCAGATGACTGTTCACCTTGCCGCCGCCGGATCAGGCTGCGCCTAGGCGTTTGCCTTGCGATAGGCTGCTACGACAAGCCAAATTGCGGAAAGCAGAAAGTAAAACGCGCCGAACCCGGCATAAGGGGCGATGTCCAGAATCGTCGGCGCAGCCGTGCCGAGGGATCGGCTGATCATGAAGCCGCCGGCGAGGGCCGACTGCGCACCACTCAGGATCATCGGCCATTGTGCGCCATGGTAGCGCCAACGCCTTGCTCCCGTATTCAGCTGCAGCAGACCCGAGAGGATCGCCCAAACCCCAAACACGGCCAGTACGGCATACATGCTGTTGTTAACCGCCACGATGACGGCGAGCGCCGTTATCGTGCTGACCACGACATTCAAAGCCTGGGACGAGTTGGCCTTCAGGCCGCCATTTACCCTGGCGTCGACCAGATTGGCGAGGGCGTCCCATGCCGGGTAGATCACGAGCAGAAGCGCGGTGGGACCGGGTTGCCCGTTAAACAGGATGGCGGCAGCAACCCAGGCGATAGAAAATATGGCGCGTGCGAAATAATAGGATCGTAGCCATCCAGACCGGGTGAAAGATTGGTTTTGCATCGGCAGATTCCTTGTTGCTGTCTACCTATTAGTAGGTAGACAAAACCCCTAAGTCAACCCAATGTCCGGAACACCTCCCTGTGAGAATCGGGAACGATGCAACCTTGACAGTTCGCCTACCAGAAGGTAGGCGGCGATATGAAATCAATGGCTTCGACTTCAGAAAAGATTCTCGATGTCGCGCAGTCTCTCATCGTCGCGGGAGGCTACAACGGGTTCAGCTATGCCGATATCTCGGCTGCCATCGGCATCAGGAAGGCGAGTATCCACCATCATTTTCCGACGAAGGCCGAGCTGGTTTCGGTGCTGGTGGATCGTTACAGGCGGCAGGCCGAAGTGGGTTTGGAGTCTCTCCGGGGAGAACTCTCAAGCCCTGCTGAACAACTGCAGTCCTATCTGAACTATTGGCGGACATGCATTCGCGATGCCTCGCCGTCGTTCTGCGTCTGCGCGATGCTCGCCGGCGAGATGCAGATGCTGCCGGAAGAGGTGGCGTCACGCGTTCGTGCCCATTTCCAAAATCTCGCGGGATGGCTTACGTCGGTGCTGCGGGCTGGAACGGAACAGGACTTGTTCCGCTTGAACAACCGGCCGGAGGAGGAGGCCCAGATGCTGATGGCATCGGTTCATGGGGCAATGCTGTCCGCGAGGGCTTTCAGCGATCCCGGGCTGTTCACCACAATCGTCACCCCCCAGATCACCAGGCTGCTGGGACGGGATTGCTAGAAAACCATCGGGCCAAAGTGATACCAGGCAGCGCAAGTGGCGCGCCCCAAATGAGCCGGTCGAGCGGGAACGAATAGCCTGATGCAATCCTATGATGTCGTGATCATCGGCGCGGGTGCCGCCGGAATGATGTGCGCCGTGGAGGCGGCCAAGCGCGGCCGTTCGGTGCTGATCCTCGATCATGCGGCGGCGCCTGGCGAGAAGATCCGCATCTCCGGCGGCGGCCGGTGCAATTTCACCAACATTCATGCCAGCCCGAAGAATTTTCTGTCGGGCAATCCGCATTTCTGCATTTCGGCGCTCAGTCGCTACACGCAGCGCGATTTCATCGCCCTCGTCGAACGCCAACGCATTGCCTATCACGAGAAGACGCTTGGGCAGCTGTTCTGCGACGGCTCGGCGCGCCAGATCATCGACATGCTGGTCTCGGAAATGCAGGGCAGGGGCGTGGAGCTGGCGCTCTCGGTCAGCGTTGAGGATGTCCGCAAAACCGTAGAGGGGTTTGCGCTCACCCTCTCCACAGGCTTGGTTACTTGCCAGTCGCTGGTCGTGGCCTGCGGCGGCAAGTCGATCCCCAAGATGGGCGCGACCGGCTTCGGCTATGAGCTTGCCGAACGGTTCGGCCTTGCCATCGTCGAAACGCGACCGGCGCTGGTGCCGCTGACCTTCGACGCAAACACGCTCGAGCGGCTGGCGCCCCTGGCCGGCAACGCCGTCGACGCGGAAGTCGCCTGCGGCAAGACGCGGTTCTCCGAAGCGATGCTGTTCACGCATCGCGGCGTCAGCGGGCCATCCATCCTGCAGATCTCGTCCTATTGGCGGGAGGGCGATGAAATCCGCATCGCCATGCTGCCGGGAGTTGACGTGGCGGACCTCATTCGGGTGGCCAAGCGAAGCAATGGGCGGCAAGCGGCACAGACGGTGCTGGCAAATCATCTGCCGAAGCGGCTTGCGCAGTCGATCGCCGAGCGCACAGGGATCGACGGCAACCTTGCTGATCTGTCCGACGCCCAGATGAAAACCATAGCTGCCGCAGTCAATGACTGGCGCATCAAGCCTGCCGGCTCAGAGGGCTACCGGACCGCCGAAGTGACGCTGGGTGGGGTCGACACCAACGGGCTGGACCAGAAGACGATGCAGGCGAAGTCCGTGCCGGGCCTGTTCTTCATCGGCGAAGTCGTCGATGTCACGGGTTGGCTGGGTGGCTATAATTTCCAGTGGGCATGGTCGTCGGGCTGGGTGGCAGGCCAGGCAGCATAGGCCAAACGCGCCGACGAGCTTCATAGACCTTATTTCTGTGGCTTTGCCCGCGGAGCCGCCGGCGCTTTCTTCTTTTTGGCGTGGTTGTAATCGATGGCCGCACGGACGAGCTCTTTTAAAGCGCCCTCATTGAGCGTGTCGCCCTCGAACATGTCGATTGCCCGCCACACCTTGCCGCCAAAACCATTGTTGAACAGATTGTCGGGGTCCGGCAGGCTGGCGCCATGGGAAAAGGTCAGCTTCACCTTGTCCTTGTGGGCGTTGCCGACCACGATGTTCCCGTCGAGGCACCATACCGGGCTGCCCATCCACTTCCACTCCTCGACGATGTCCGGGTCGGCTGCAAGGATGGTCTTGCGGATGCCGCCGAGCGTATCGCCGCGCCAATCGGTGAGGCCGGCGATCAGTTGGTCGATCTGTTCGGATGGGTTCATTGGGTGTCTCCTGTGCCTCGACGCGTTTCAACCGTCGCCCGTTACCAGCGCGCCAGCTGGGTGATCTGAATGAGGTTGCCGCAGCTGTCGTTCAACTGGGCGATGGTCGAGCCGGTCACCTCGGTCGGCGGTTTGATAAACGTGCCACCCTTCGCCTTGATGCGCTCGTAGTCGCCCTTGACGTCGTCGGTGAAGAACATGACCGCGGGCTGACCCTGCTGGAAGATGGCTTCCTGATAGGACTTGGCGGCCGGGTTGTCGTTGAGCGCGAGCTGCAGTTCGGTTCCATCAGGCTCTTCAGCCGAGGCCACGGTCAGCCAACGATAAGGCCCATTGCTGAAATCGGCCTTTTTGGTGAAGCCCAGCACGTCGGTGTAGAAGCGCAGTGCGTTTTCCTGGTTGTCCACATACACGCTGGTCAGCTTGATCTTCATTGCTCTTTTTCCTCTGTCATAGTCGGTCATTACGGGATCCAGCCGGGCAGGGCCGCGGCCTGCTTGATCCATTCCACCATCCTCGCCTCATCGAACGGATCGTCTTCGCGGATGTCGATCCAGCGCACATCCTTGCTCTTGGCCGTGCCGCCAGGCGGAATCGGCCGCAACGACGTGCCGCTGAAGAAGGTCACTTTCAAATAGTGGGTGAAGACATGGAAACTCACGAACCAGCCTTGGCCCTCGACGCCGTAGAAGGGCGAGTTCCAGCGCACGGCCTTGCGCACGTCGGGCACGTTGTGTTCGATGAGCGCGTCGAGCCGCTCGCCGAGGCCACGCTTCCAGCCCGGCATTGCAGCGATGTAGGCCTGCACCGGAGCGTCGCCGTCGCCCTTGGCAATTTGCGGGTTGCCGCCCGAGAGCAGGACCGGTGCCGCTTTGGTCGACTGACCCTGCGTCTTGGTCATTCTACCCACTCCTATCCGCCGGCACGCTGCGCGCCGCGGCCCCTGGCGGCATAGGGCAGCACGAACATGTACAGGCCGCTGAACAGCAGCAGGAAGAGCGGCAGGAGCGGCGAATAGACTACCCAGGCGGGAGGCTGGCCGAATGCCATGGTGGCGAAGTTGGCGACAACGGTCAGCGTAAACATAATCGACAGCCAGCGATGAATTTGCCGAACCCACTTGTTCCTGTCCAATAGCTCCTCCTGTCAAAACAGACCGAAGCGGACCCGTGATCCGCATGTCGGCGGGTTCAATCCATCCGCGCCAGGACCTGACCCAGATTTGTAAAGTACTGCCGCCACCCACTCGTCGCGCCCCGATACGCCTGCTCCTGATCCGGCCGGAAGCCGGACTGTTCCATACGCAACCGGGTGCCCGTGCTGGTCGGCATGAGGGTCCAGGTGACGACACTCTCGAGGCCATAGGCCTGCCACGTGTAGGACAGTGTCTTGTTCAGCTCGACGGCTGTTACCTGACAGTCGACAACAATGCTCACGTCGGTTTGCGTTTCCTTTCGCAGATTGAAACGGTGGTCCACAACTGGCTTGAAGTCGTTCTTCATCAGCCATTCCTCGATCAGATGCGGTTGGGTCAGCGCGCGCCAGATTTTTTCCGGCGGATAGGGGATCTCACGTTCGACGACGACGGAGCGCGTTTCGGTCGCAATGTTGGTCATTGGTCCATTCTTTTGAGCAAATTTTCGAGGTCGTCGAACCGGCTCTGCCAGAACGCATTCATCTGGTTCGTCCAGTCGGTCAGCGGGGAAAGTGCTGCGATCTGGGCGCTATAATGGGTCTGCCGTCCTTGATGGCGGTCGCGCACCAGCCCGGCCTGCCTGAGTACGCCGAGATGCTTCGACACCGCAGGTTGGGAGACCCCCGACTGAGCCGTCAGGGCGCCGACCGTCTGCTCGCCTTGCCGGCACAGGCGCTCGAAGATCGCACGACGCGTCGGATCGGAGAGCGTTCTGAAGAGGATATCGTGAGCGTTCGTCATTGGGATCGATAACCCGGTGGCTATTGATTGACGTATAGCCGCCGAGATATGGATGTGTCAAGCGGGGTGCCGGCGGTCACGATCCGGCGGTTTCCAAAAAAATCTTTCCATTGCCCCAAGGATTAGCCATTAGCCTTCGTCCAACAGGCAAATGATGGCGATGATGCTGGATGAAAGCGAAGCCTCCGACGCCGAACTGATCGGGCGGGCGAAGGGCGGAGACAGGGGGGCCTTCAGCACATTGCTGGAAAGGCACTATGACTTCGTCTATCGCGCTGCCTATCGCTGGTGCGGCAGGAAGGCCGATGCCGAAGACATCGCCCAGGAAGTCTGCGTCAGGCTCGGCAAGGCGATCCGCGACTATCGCGGCGGCGGCGCTTTCACCACATGGCTCTATTCCGTGACCCTGAACGCCGCGCGCGACATGATGCGAAAGTCCGCCCGCGAGACCGTGAAGACCGAGGCCTATGGCGTCCATGCACTGATCTCAGGCGAGGCGTCGGTCGAACCGGAAGATCCGGCCGAAGCGCTGTGGACCGCGGTGCGGCAACTGCCGGGCAAGCAGCGCGACGCCGTGCTTTTGGTCTATGGCGAAGGATTGAGCCACGCGGCCGCCGCCGAGGCGATGGCGATCTCGGAGACGACGGTTTCCTGGCACATCCATGAAGCGAAGAAACGGCTGAAGACGCTGATGCGCGCGGCCGGGGAAGTGTGACCATGGTCGACGACAACGAACTCAACAGACTGCGCGATATCGCAGCACCGGCGCCCGCCAAGGATGCCAAGGCACGTGCCTTCGAGGCCGCCCTGCGCGCCTATGATCAGGAAAATATTTCTGCTGTCACCCAAGGATCGATTGGCGGGCTTCGTCTCACAGAGCGAGCACAAAAGCTCTGGAGCGAGATCATGCAAAAGAAACTCATTGCCACGCCGGCCCTTGCCGGGCTCGTCGCCCTGCCGATCGCCGGATACGCCACCTTCCATTTGCTGAGGGAACAGCCGCCCAAATTCGGCGGCGACGAGAAAATCACCGAGACGCTGGCCGATAAGCCGGCGACGGTGAAGCCGACGACCGCCGAACCGAAGCCGGCTCGCGGCGAGTTGGAGAAGGACAAGAAGGCAGACGCGGATGTGGAAAGCCGCGGCGCGACCGATGCGCTTGTGGCGCCGGCCTCGCCGCAGAAATCCGAATCGACCGTTGCTGGCGGCGCGGCACAACAAAATGCGCTGGAGCGCGGTGTGCTGGCCGAGCCTGCGCCACCGGCACCGACAGGTGAATTCGCGCTGGATGGCGCTGCAAGTGTACCCAGCACCTCGCGAGCCCGCATGCCGGCCGAATCCAAGCTGATGGCGCCGCAGCAGCCGTCGATCTTGCCGGCCGACCAGATGCAGCCGCAACCGGAAAACCGCGACCGCATCGAGGATTTCAAGACCAATCCGGTGCATGCGGCACTCGAGGATCCGGTCTCGACCTTCTCGATCGACGTCGACACGGCCTCCTATTCCTTCGTGCGCGGCTCGCTGAAGCAGGGCACCCTGCCGCAGGCCGATACTGTTCGCGTCGAGGAGATGATCAACTACTTCCCCTATGACTGGAAGGGTCCGGAGTCGGCCTCGACACCATTCAACTCGACCGTCAGCGTCATGCCGACGCCGTGGAACACGCAGACCAGGCTGATGCATGTCGCCATCAAGGGTTTTGACGTCAAGCCGATCGAGCAGCCGAAGGCCAATCTGGTCTTCCTGATCGATGTCTCGGGCTCGATGGACGAGCCGGACAAGCTGCCGCTGCTCAAATCGGCATTCCGCCTGCTGGTCAGCAAGCTGAAGGCCGACGACACTATCTCGATCATGACCTATGCCGGTGACGCCGGCACAGTGCTGGAGCCGACCAAGGCGTCCGAAAAGGACAAGATCCTCAGCGCCATCGACAATCTGACGCCCGGTGGCAGCACGGCCGGCGAGGCGGGCATCAAGGAAGCCTACAGGCTGGCGCAAAAATCCTTCGTCAAGGACGGCGTCAACCGCGTGATGCTTGCTACCGACGGCGACTTCAATGTCGGCCAGACCGATGACGACGACCTCAAGCGGCTGATCGAAAGCGAGCGCAAGACCGGCGTTTTCCTGTCGGTGTTCGGCTTCGGCCGCGGCAATCTGAACGACCAGATGATGCAAACCATTGCCCAGAACGGCAACGGCACCGCCGCCTATATCGATACGCTGGCCGAGGCTGAAAAGGTGCTGGTCGAGGATGCCTCCTCGACGCTGTTCACCATCGCCAAGGACGTCAAGATCCAGGTCGAGTTCAACCCGAACAAGGTCTCGGAATATCGCCTGATCGGCTACGAGACCCGGGCACTCAACCGCGAGGATTTCAACAATGACCGCGTCGATGCCGGCGACATCGGTTCGGGCCACTCGGTCACCGCGATCTACGAGATCACGCCAAAGGGCAGCGGTGGCGAGCGGATCGACGCGCTGCGTTATGGCCAGGCGTCGGTGGACAATGGCGGCGTCGCCAACGCGGACGAATATGCCTTCGTCAAGATCCGCTATAAGCTGCCGAATGAAGACGTCTCGAAACTGATCACCACGCCGGTGACCTCGGCCAACGAGATTTCGTCCTTCGACCAGGCCAGCACCGATCAGCGCTTCTCCGTCGCGGTTGCCGCCTTCGGCCAGAAGCTGCGCGACGAGGATGCGACCGCGAAGTTCGGTTACGACAAGATCATGGAGATCGCCACTGCCGCTCGAGGGGCCGACCCGTTTGGGTACAGGGCCGAGTTCCTCTCGCTTGTGCGCCTTGCCTCTGCGCTGGGCGGTAACCGGTAAGTGGTGATGACGGCCCGTTTCTTTCAGATGGGATCGTTCTGATACGGGGAACCGACCGCGGGCGGGTGAGGCAGGCCGGCGAGGGAAACCTTGCCGGCCTTTTTTCGCGCATTTTATGGGTCATTAAATTGCGCCGCATTTCCGGTACCGGATGGCAACCCCCTCCTTGTTACGCAGGACAGGTGTACTGGGCTTGAGGGAGCCGAAATTGCAGATCAGGACTATCGCCAACTCGATACCCCCGGCGCGAGACGCCTCGGCGGTTTCATCGGCCCCATCATCGGAATCCAGGCGTATCAGTGACGATGTCGCACAGGCGCGCCACACCGCCCTGTCGGCGCTGACCAACGACCGCTTCCGCATCATGCTGGAACAGATCACCGACCCCAGCGCTTCGGGCGCGCTGATGACGATGCGCGGCGACAATGTGGTCGACTTCAAGTCGGCGCAGTCGAGCTACGCCGACAACAGCGAATAACCGAAAATCGATGAGGTCAGGCCCGGCTGCGGCGGCGCTCGCGGCGGGCTTCGCTGGTCTCGGCGGTGTTTTCCGTCGCGACCTTGTTGCGCATCGGACCAATGCGCTCGACGATCGCGGCAACCGTCGGACGATCCGCCTTGGTGTGCGCATCGAGCGCCTTGCGCATGGCGGCAAGGTGCTGGAACGAGGTGCCGCAGCAGCCGCCGATAATTTTGGCGCCGCCATCGACGGCGAGTCTGACATAGTCGGCCATCAGTTCGGGCGTGCCGGAATAATGGATTTCGGTGCCGCGGAATTCGGGAATGCCGCAATTGCCCTTGACGATCACCGTCGCTTCCGGCTTCGCCTCGGTCATGTCGAGCAGCGAGGCCAGGATGTCGGACGCGCCGACGCCGCAATTGGCGCCAACGCCGAGCGGCGCCTGCGACAGCCCGTCGGTGACGCCGTGGATATCCCTGGGCAGCAGGCCCATCATTGTGCGGCCGGCAGTGTCGAAGGAACCGGTGTAGGTGTAGGGCAGGCCGACGCGGATGGCAGCCTCGGCGGCGGCCCGAATCTCGTCGGGAGCCGACATCGTCTCGATCCAGGCGACTTCGGCGCCGCCTTCCTTGAGGCCCTCGATCTGCTCGGCGAAGGCGTCGACCGCCTCGTCATAGGTCATGGCGCCCAGCGGCACCAGCAGTTCGCCGGTCGGGCCGACCGAACCGGCGACGATGACCTTGCGGCCGGCCTTGCCGGCGACCGCATGCGCAAGCTCGGCGGCGCGCTTGTTCAAGGCGTGCACGCGATCTTGCGCATGGTGCAGCTTCAAGCGGTGACGGGTGCCACCGAACGAGTTGGTGAGGATGATGTCGGCGCCGGCATCGACGAAATTCTGATGCAGGCTGGTGATGGTGTCGGGCGCCGTCTCGTTGAGCAACTCGGGCGCCTCGCCGGCCTCCAGACCCATGGCGAACAAATTGGTGCCGGTGGCGCCATCGGCCAGCAGCACGCCCTTTTCAGCCAGCAGCGTATCAATCGGGTTGGTGGTCGTCATCGGATTGGCTTTCATGTTTCGAAGTCGAATAAGGATATAAAGAAGTCTTTATGTGTAGTCAATGATTTTGCAGCGATGCCGGTACCAGATCGGAGGCGTTTCCTCACCGTGTCGAGGTGACCTCGACGTGGATTTCGGTGCAGATCCCGCCATTGGTCGGGTAGTAGTCAACCGAGCAAGCGGTGACCACCAGCAGGAGGTCCTGTTCGGCGCGCAACGTCACATAGCCGCCCGGCGGGTTGATCGACGCGGAAACCACCAGCCGACCCGTCGGGCTCCGGCAAGGAGTTCTGAAAGAGATCGACCGGATCGGGGGCGAAAGGCAGCGATATGCCCTCTGTGGCCAGCGCCTGCATCAGATTGTCCCGGCAGTTCGGGTGATTGGGAAATCCGGCGCGCTCATAGAGCGCGCTGTCGCAAGCGGGGTAGAGCATGTCATGCGGACCCGGCGAACCATCTTCGACCAGCGTCAGCATCGGCTTGGCGGCGGCACTGAAGAAACTGTCGCCGATTGCGGGAAAAAGCCGCTCGGTGATGTCACGGGTCTGCGAGGTGCTCAGCCAGTCGACCGTCGGGTCGGTGCTGAAAGCCTAGAGATCGGAAACCTGCTGTCCTTTGGGATCGATGATGCGGATGAGGTCGCCTCGAGAGACGCGGATGGCGCGGCCCGACTGGGGAGGAACGACGATGCGGCGCGGATCGGGCATGAACTGTCCTTCAAAAATGGAAATGGCGTGGCCGGGACGAGGCTCCACCAGAGGACCATGATTGCCAGAGATCAGACAGTGCCTGTTGGGAACGACATGCCGGCCAGCCTGTGCGCGAAGCCGGACGCCTCGTGCGCGTTGATGTCGGCGGCGCGGATCAGATTGTCGAAATGCTGGATCAGCGTCTGGATCGGCTGGGTGGCGTTGAGCACCAGATACATGTCGCCGACATAAATGGCGGCGCGATAGGGACCGAAGATGGTGTAGGGGATCGAATAGCGCATCCGCCCGTCATAGAGAAACAGCCGGAAGGTGGGGTAGAGGTCGTCGAGCAGCGTCGCCATGTGCAGCAGCTGCGCGCGCCGGTCGGCTTCGGGGAAACGGTCCCAGACACCCAGCCCGCGTGCAAAAATCTCCAGCGTATGGCGCGGCATGCAGACTTCCATGTCGGTTTCCGGCCGCCTGTTGTAGTCGATGCGGTATTGCGTTTCGCCGGCCTGGGCGAGGCGGCTCTTGTTGGTAATGCCCGCTTCGTAGTCGACCAATGCTTCGGTGCGCAGAAGGTCGGGAATGCCGGCCGGTACGTAGCGGATCTTGGTGCCGGCCGCCTCGGCATGCCATTTGGCCAGCAGCGTGCGGTCGAAGCCGTCCGGTGCCTCTTCTATCTCCAGGCTCTCGCGGATTTCGCCGGTGAGACCCTCGTCCTGGCTGAGGCCGAGAAGCCAATCGAGCGACACCTTGAACTCGGCGGCGATGTTGAGCAGCGTTTCCGCTCGGGGTAGGCGCGTCGAGGCGCCCGACAGCAGCTGTGACAGCGCCGAACGGTCGATGCCGACCGCGGTCGCGAAGGCCGACTGGTTGAGGTCGGAGCGTGTCAAGAGTGTTTTCAGGCGCTCGCGGAAGATCGTCGACAGGTCGCGCTTGTCCATGTGCGTGCTCCACCTCGATTGAGCAAAAATTTGCGCGGAATCGCTTCCGAGCGCACCTCAGGCGTAAATGAATCCCTAAGCCTGTTTACAATGTGTAACATGTGCGGTCAAAAATGCGCAATCGCAACAGTTTGTGTACTTTGTCTCGTTGAGTGGAATCACTTCTCCTGACACAATGTTGTCAGGAGCCAATTGGGGCTCCGGCGACTGAGGGGCAGTGGTCGATAGCATGACGAGCAAGAGCATCAGGCGACACAGCGCACCGGCCATAGAGTGGCCGACCGTGGTACTCGCCTTCTTCTGCTACGCAACTTGGCTCGCCACCGGTTTCCTGCTCTGGCCATCCTACCCCGTCCTGGCGCTCGCCATCCTGGCTTTGACCGCCGCACTGCAATCCTCGATTATGCACGAAGTGCTGCACGGTCATCCGACACGCAATGCACGGGTCAACGAGGCCTTTGTGTTCCTGCCGATCGGTCTGGTCTGGCCGTTCCGCCGCTTCAAGACCATCCATCTGCGCCACCACGCCGACGAGCGGCTGACCGACCCGCTGGACGATCCGGAAAGCTATTATCAGGCGCTCTGGCAGCACGACGAACTGCCGCCGACGATAAAATTCCTACTCAAGATCAACAACACCATGGCCGGCCGCTTCGTGCTTGGCCCGTGGCTGTCCTGCGTCGGCTTCTTCATCGACGATGCCAAGCAGGTGATCGCCGGTGACAAGGCGATCCGCAAGGCCTGGCTGCTGCATGCGATCGGCCTTGCCGTCGTGATGCCGATCGTGCAGTTCGGCTTCGGCATCCCGCTGTGGCTTTACATTCTGGTGCCGGTCTGGCTCGGCCAGTCGCTGATCTCGATCCGTACTTTCGCCGAGCATCAATGGTCGGAACATCCGGAAGGCCGCACGGTGATCGTCGAGCGCTCGCCGCTGTCGTTCCTGTTCCTCAACAACAATCTGCACTTCGTCCATCACAAGACCCCGACCGTGGCCTGGTACAAGCTGCCCAAGCTGTTTCGCGACCGCCGTGAGGAATGGCTGCGGATGAACAATGGCTATGCCTATCCTAACTATTTCGCGCTGATCAAAGCCTACGCGTTCAAGGCGAAGGAGCCGATCGTGCACCCGGTGCTGCGGCGTCAAGCCGAGCCGGGCAGGGCCTTCAAGCCGCGCATCAGGGCGCGCAGCATCAGCGGACTCGGCAGTGCGCCGGTTCCCGCAGAGCCGCCGAAGGAATAATTCCGGTCTACCCGGAATCCGTGTCGGCCAATTCTGATTGGGCGCCGCGTTTTTGCGATCATTTTTCCAGACATGATGATTTGATATCGGCATGAGTGAATTGGTTGCGGCGTTGCCGATGTATGACTGGCCCGAAATGCGCGGCGAGGTCGACGCGCAATGGATGCTGTTGCGCGACGCGTTTCGGCAAAAGGGTATCGACGCACCGCAAACCATCGTGCGGCGCAATGGAGACCTGCCGCCGGTGCCGGGCGGTATTCGTGATGCTGCCGGTGCATTGATCGCACCCGATCCAGTGACATTGCCGCCGGACGAACTCGATTTTCACAGACTGTGGCTGCACCCGGCGCTGCTGTTCGCGCAGACCTGCTGGGGGCCGATGGAACTCGGCCTGTCCAGGCATGTGCAGGTGGTTGCCCAGCCAAGCTACGACGCCTACGAAGGCGGGCAGGGCGAGCTCTATTCCAGCGCCATCGTCATGCTGGCGGATGGCGCGCCGTCGGTTGCCTCGCCCAATGACGGCAGCCCGCTGATCCCACTCGATCGGATCCGCGGCAAGCGCTTCACCTTCAACAGCCTCGATTCGATGTCGGGGTTCCTCGGTTTGACGCGCGACCTGGAGGCGATGGGCGAGAGCCTTGACCTCTTTGCCTCGCGCAGCGAAAGCGGTGGGCACCGTTCCTCGATCGTCGCAATTGCAGAGGGCAAGGCCGATATAGCGGCCATCGACTGCGAGAGCTGGGCGCTGGCGCAACGCTTCGAGCTGGCGGCGAAAAATGTGGTGGTCGTCGGCTGGACAGGACGGCGCAAAGGTCTGCCTTACATCACCGCCGCAACGACGCCGGAAAAGACGGTGAACGCGTTGCGCGAGGCGATTGCCGGGCTAGAGCATTTCACGTTTTGACGGAAGCGTATCCGGCGTTTGCGAAGTAGTTCTTGCACTCGGCAGCCTCGATGGTTTCGACGAGGTGGCCGATATGGCGCCAAGTGTCCTCGACGGTGCGTTTCTGAGCCTGGCGCATCCAGTGTTTGATCTTGGCGAAGGCCTGCTCGATCGGATTGAGGTCCGGAGAGTAGGGCGGCAGGTACCAAAGCCTGGCGCCGGCGGCCTTGATCATTTGCCTGATGGCCGCCGATTTATGACTTCCCAGATTGTCCATGACGACGATGTCGCCTGGCTTCAGCACGGCGACGAGTTGCTGTTCTACATAGGCGCGAAAGCATTGGCCGTTGATTGGTCCGTCGAAGACGCAGGGTGCCGCGAGCCGATCCCAGCGCAACGCGCCCAGGAAGGTCAGCGTGCGCCAATGGCCGTGCGGAGCCAAGCCGCGCAGCCGCTTGCCCTTCGGTCCCCAACCGCGCAGCGGAGCCATGTTGGTCTTGATCCAGGTCTCATCGATGAAGACCAGGCGCTGCGGATCGAGACCAGTTTGCCAATATCGCCATCGCTGGCGCCTTCGGGCAATATCAGCGCGTGCCTGCTCAAGGGCGAACAGCGTTTTTTTTGAAGCTCAGGCCCTCGCGGCGCAGGAACAGCCACACCGCGTTGTGGGAAACCTTCACCCCACGGCCAGCCAACTCATCCTTCAGACCATGCAGCGTCAGATGTGGCGTCTCACGTATACGCGCCTCGATGAAAGCACGGTGCGGCTCAAGCACCCTCTTGCGATGTCCACCCATCTTGCCCGGCGCCACCGACCCGGTCGTCCCATGGCGCTGCAACAGCTTCACCGCCGCCGAAACCGAAATGCCGAACCGTTTGGCGGCAGACCGCCGGCTCGCGCCACTCAAAACCGCCGCCACAACCCGCTCGCGAAGATCATTGGAAAGAGGTCGAGTCATCAGATGCTGGCCTCCACTCCAGCCAGCATCTTGAATCACAAAACCGACAAATCGGGAATCCCTTCGATTCCACCAAGCCGTGAACCGCTCTAGCCGAGCAGTCTCTTATCCAACGGGTAGGTTGAGAGCTGTTCGTTGCCCGTCTCGGTGATCAGTATCTGTTCCTCGATCTTGACGCCTTCGCGCCCGCCAAGCCTGCCGATATAGCTTTCCACGCACAGCACCATGCCCGGTTCCAGCACGCCGTCCGGAGTGTCCGATGTCCAGTCGCTGGCATGCGGCAAGGTCGGGTATTCATCGGCCAGGCCGACGCCGTGATAGAGCACGCCGTAGCGCGTCGGGAAGCAGTCGCCGGGCGGCACCGCCGAGCGTTCGACGAGGTCGCGAAACGAGATGCCTGGCTGCATCAGTGCCGTGTTGTGCCCGATCTGGTCGGCAGCGATGCGGAACAGGTCGCGCTGTTCGCTGGTCGGCTTTCCATCGCCGCACAGCCATGTGCGCGACAGGTCGGCGCAGAAGCCGTAGGGGCCGATGAGGTCGGTGTCGAAGGCGACGAGATCGCCAGCCTCGATCTTGCGCGACGAGCATTCCTGGAACCACGGATTGGTGCGCGGGCCTGACGTCAGCAGTCGCGTCTCGATCCATTCGCCGCCGCGCGCGATGTTGCCGCGGTGCAGTTCCGCCCACAATTCGTTTTCGGAAGTCCCCGGCTTCAGCGCCTGTTCCATCTCGCCCATCGCCGCCTCGCAGGCGACGATCGCGCGGCGCATGGCGAGGATCTCGTCGGGTGATTTGATCAGCCGCGCGTTCTCCATCAACGCTTCGCCATTGCCGATGGAAATGCCGAGGCGAGCCAGCTCCTCGACGCCTTCCGGATTGATATGGTCGACGGCGATGCGGCTGTTGCCGCCGCCATGCTCTTTCACCAGATCGGCTATTCCTGCGGCCCAGCGGCGGACCTTTTGCTCGGTCAACTCACCGCCATAGAGATACATCCACGACACTGCCGGTCGCACTTCGTCGACGACGCCGGAATGGTCGGACAAATGCTCGCAGGAGAAATAGTCGAACAGCACCACCGGCCCGTCGGTGGCGACAAAGCAATGCCGCGTCGGGTTGTGCGCCACCCACAGCTGCATGTTGGTCGAGTCGGTGGCGTAGCGGATGTTAACGGGATCGTAGAGCACGGCGCCGGCATAGCCGCGGCGCCTCAGCTCGGCGCGGATGCGCTCCAGCCGGTATTGGCGCATCGCCGGGAGGTCGGGAGTGGCAATGCCCGCCGCGACCCATTCAGCCTCGGCCTGCGCGCCATAGCCCAGCACATGCTGGTTGAGCGAAGCCGCCTTCTGGCGAGAGGCGTCGCGCAAGGCTTCGATCGAGTCGGCTTCGAACGGCATGATCTTGCGATGCCGGCCAAAGCTGCCCTTCGGCGCCGGGTTGTCCATGGTCGAAACTCAGGTCCGCATCTTCTCGCCGCTCGGATCGAAGGGCGCTTCGACATTGATGCGGGCCGGGCGCCGGTGACCGAGGATCTCGATCTCGAACAGCCCGGCACTTTCGTCCTCGGCAAGCGCTGCGGGGACGTAGCCCTGCGCCATCGACTTCTGCACATAATGCGCATAGCCGCCTGACGTGACCCAGCCGACCACGCGCCAGTCACCGTCGACGATACCCCGCACGGCGGAAGCGCCTTCGGTAGCCTTGGAGCCACGTATTTCCTTGCCGCCCTCGTCGAAGCGGGGCGCGCCATAACCATGCGGCTTTTCAACCGTGCCATAGTCCTTGCTGACCTTGGCCCAGATCGGCTCATCGCCCATGACATCGGCGTCGGTGGCATCGACGATGAAGGAGACGCGGCGCAGCTTTGGCCCCTCGGCCTGTTCCTTGGCAGCGGCCTCGCGGCCGATGAAGTCGTTCTTCTCGAGCTTGATGAAGCGGTCCATCGCGCCTTCGAACGGTCCATAGATCGGCCGCAACTCGCGGAACCAGGTCGGAAAATTCTTTTCGAGGCGCATGGAGAGCAGAGCGCGCATGCCGAAATCGACAAGGCCGAATTCCTCGCCGGCGTACTTGATTGCTTTGTAAACCAGGCGCTCGTAGGCCGGTGCCATCCAGATTTCGTAGCCGAGGTCACCGGTGTAGGTGATGCGGTTGACCATGCAAGGCGCCCCGCCAACCGCCATCTCGCGGAAATCCATGAAGCGGAAGGCTTTTGTCGAGACATCGACATCGACCAATTTCTGCAGCAAGTCACGTGACTTCGGCCCTGCGATCGACAGGCCGACCAGCGTCTGGTCGAAGCGGTGGATGCGCACCGTTCCGTCCTTCGGTAGATGCTTCTCGAACCAGCGCATGTGGTATTTCTGCGCCGCCGAGGAACCCCAGATCATGAAGCGGTCTTCTGCCGCCTTGGCGATGGTGAAGTCGCCGATCAGCTTGCCGAATTCGTTGAGCATCGGCGTCAGCACGATGCGGCGGGTCTTCGGCATGCGGTTGGTCATCAGCCGGTTGAGGAAATCCTCGGCTGCGGGTCCCGAGACTTCGTATTTGGCAAAATTGGCGATCTCGGTGACACCGACACGCTCACGCGTGGCGCGCACTTCCTCGCCGATCGGCCCAAAATCGTTGGAGCGGTGGAAGGAGACGATATCCCTGGGTTCCTTGCCTTCAGGTGCGAACCAGAGCGGCGTCTCAAGTCCCCAGCTGTCGCCCATGACGGCATTGTTGGCCAGCATCCTGTCGTAGAGCGGTGTCGTCTGCGCCGGGCGTGCCGCCGGCAGTTCCTCATTGGGGAAGCGGATGGAGAAGCGGCGCGAATAGTTTTCGCGCACCTTGGCGTTGGTGTAGCGCAGGCCAGCCCATTCGCCGAAGCGGGTGACATCCATGCCCCAGACGTCGAAGCCGGGGTCGCCGTGCACCATCCAGTTCGACAGCGCGAGGCCGACACCGCCGCCCTGGCTGAAGCCGGCCATGACGGCGCAGGCGCACCAGAAATTGGTCAGGCCCTGCACCGGGCCGACCAGCGGGTTGCCGTCGAGCGCGAAGGTGAAGGGGCCGTTGATGATCTGCTTGATGCCGGCTTTCTCGATGCCGGGGAAATGCTTGAAGCCGATTTCCAGCGACGGCGCGATGCGGTCGAGGTCCGGCGGCAGCAATTCATGGCCGAAATCCCACGGCGTGTTGACCGGCGACCACGGCTTGCAGGCCTTCTCATAGGTGCCGAGCAGGATGCCGTTGCGCTCCTGGCGGGTGTAGATCTCGCCCTTGAAATCGAG
>NZ_RZTB01000085.1:24088-25294 GCF_003997735.1 Mesorhizobium sp. M7A.F.Ca.MR.148.00.0.0
CTCCGGCATCGGCTCGGGCAGCAGATACATGTGCTCCATGGCCAGCACCGGCAGTTCGACGCCGACCATGCGGCCGATCTCGCGCGCCCACAGGCCGCCGCAATTGACGACATGCTCGGCCTTCACCGTGCCTTGTTCGGTGACGACGTTCCAGGTGCCGTCGACCTCCTGTGTCAGTTCCACAACGCGGTTGCGCAGCACGATCTCGGCGCCGAGTTTTTTCGCCGCCTTGGAGTAGGCGATGGTGGTGCCCGACGGATCGAGATGGCCTTCCACCGGGTCCCACATGGCGCCGACGAAGTTGGTCTCGTCCATCAGCGGAAACATCGCCTTGGCTTCGGAAGGGGTGATCAGTTCTGTGTCCATGCCGAGATAGCGGCCCTTGGCGTGGGCCAGTCGCAGGAAGTCCATGCGCTCGGGCGTGTCGGCCATCATCACGCCGCCGGTCAAATGCAGCGAGCAGGACTGGCCGGATATCTCCTCGATCTCCTTGTAGAGCTGCACCGTATAGGCCTGCAGCTTGGCGACGTTGGGGTCGCCGTTCAGCGTGTGGAAGCCGCCCGCCGCGTGCCAGGACGAGCCGGAGGTGAGCTCCGAGCGCTCGATCAGCATGATGTCGGTCCAGCCGGCCTTGGCCAGATGATAGAGAACCGAGCAGCCGACGACGCCGCCGCCGATGACAACCGCTTTTACATGAGATTTCATCTAGATAGGTCCGTTTTTGAAGAGATTGAATCGGGTGAGTAAGGCGTGAAGACAAAGCGGAGGTCGGGTGCCGTGATGTTCTCGGCTAGCCTGCCATCGAGCGCTGCGAGGATGGTTTCACAAACCGAAGTACGATGCTTCAAGACTTCATGGCTCCAAACACGCAGGATCGAATAGCCCTGGGCATGCATGAAATCGTCGCGGCGGCGGTCATAGGAACAGTCGGCGTGTTGATGTCCGTCGACTTCCACGACGAGCCATTTTTCGCGGCAAGCGAAGTCTGCGTAGTATGGTCCGATAGAGAACTGTCGCGTGAACTTGTAGCCGCCAAGTTTGCGGGCTTTTAACTCAAGCCAAAGCAGCGCTTCGGCCTGGTTGTCACCTTGCCTGAGTTTTCGGGCTCGCTGGGTGATGCCTGTTTTTCGGCGGCTGCGCGTTTCATGAACGGCTTCCCCCACTCCGTCGCTGCTTCGCAGCGCCACCTCTCCCCCCTCCGGAGGG
>NZ_RZTB01000086.1:0-25119 GCF_003997735.1 Mesorhizobium sp. M7A.F.Ca.MR.148.00.0.0
GCCGAGCGCCGGTGCAGGGCTTCTGCTGTTCGTCGTGTTCTTGCCCTTCTGGGTCTTGCGCAAGATCGGCGCCGGCGACGTCAAACTGATAGCAGTCGTGCCATTCCTGATCAGCGGCGGCGCTCTCGCGGTGTTTTCGGTGCTGCTCCTGGTTTTCGCCCTGGCCACCGCGGCGATCGTGAAAAACCCCTTCCTGCTGCCCGCGGGTGCTTTTCGGCTCATCGTCCAGCATCTGGACCGCAAGGGCGTGGTGCCATTCGGCGTGCCGATCTCGCTCGCCGCGATCTGTACGCTGGCGTTCCTGATCTACAGGAGTTTGACGGTCGCGAGCAGCTCTGGAATCCTCAACCAGCTCAACTGACCCTGACATCTCACGCGGCTGAATTTGCCTCGCGGGAGATTTGACGGAGCATCAAACGATAAACCCGCCTGTGCGGCGGGTCACGGCGCAAATCTGCACCATAGGCAAAAATGTACCATAGCTGAGTGCAGCGAGTCAAGAAAAAATTCCTATCGTGAAACGCTGCCAGGCGCAGCTTGCGCTCCGCTCAGTCCCGCAGCAGGTCGAACATCAGCTTGAAGAAGCGGTCCGCGTCGACCTCATGGGCGATGCGGGCATTGTCCTTTTCACCGCGCTCGCCCCAGTAATCGGCGATGGTCGCGCCGAAGGCGTAGGTGCCGGACAGATCGACGCCGATATGGGCAGGGCGCGTGCGCACCAATGTCGGGTCGATGGCCAGCGCCAGCGCGAGCGGATCGTGCATGGCGCCGCCGACACCCATCGAGTTGCGGTGCAGCTTCTCGTAGAACCGCAGCCAGTCGTTGACGAGCCGTCCGAGCGGCGTGTCGATGGTGGCAAGCTCGGCATATTGCGGCGCCTCGACCAGCACCTGCATGGTGACGTCGAGGCCGACCATCAGGATCGGCACGCCGCTGTCCAGAACGATCTTCAGCGCTTCGGGGTCGCAGAACGCATTGAACTCGGTCGGTGTGATGATCTGGCTTTTGCGGTAGAACACGCCGCCCATCCAGATCAGTTCCTTGATCTTGGGCAGCACGTCGCGATGCTTGAGGATCATCAGGCCGATATTGCTGAGCGGGCCGGTGGCAACGACCAGGATCGGTTCGGGCGCGGCGCGCAGTCTGTCGGCCAGGAAATCGACGGCATGCTGGTCGACCGCCTTGATCGTCGCCTGCGGCAGGTAGGGCGAGCCCTCGAGCCCGCTCGGGCCATCGGCGGTGCCGAGCACCAACGGGCGCGCCAGCGGGCGGTGACAGCCCTGCGCGACAGGCACGTCGCCGGCGCCGATATACTCCAGGATGCGCAGTGCGTTGGCGGTCGTCTTCTCGACTTCCGCATTGCCGCAGGTCGTGGTGACGCCGATGAGTTCGATGGCCGGCGAGCGGTGCGCCATGACCAGCGCAATGGCGTCGTCGTGGCCGGGGTCGCAGTCGAACAGGATAGGAGTTGGCTTGGTCATCATGTCGTCTTTCACGCCGCCCGCTCGTAGCGCGCTATGGTTTTCTTGAAGCCGTCGAGGAAACGCCGGCCGTCCAGGCCGGTGCAGATGCGGGTGGTCTTGGGCCCGCCGCCGGGCAGCAATTGCCGGCCGCGATAGGCGACGGTCTGGCCGCGCGCCAGCCTGCCGTCGAGCACGACGTCTGCGAACAGCGGCTCGGTCATCGTCGCCAGGCCGGGATCGAAAGCCAGCGCCACGGTGATCACGTCGTCCATCGGGAACCCGACGAGGTCGAAGAACTCGCGCCAGATGTCGATGTAGATCGGGAAGCTGTCGGCGATCATCTCCAGGACGGGATTGTCCCTCGCGACGGCCTGCATGTCGGCGATGTCGTCGCGTGTCAGCATCGAATCGGCGACGCGGTTGTCCTCGCAGATGTCGAGCGGGACGAGGATCTTCTCGACATCGGCGTTGAGCACGATGCGCGAGGCCTCCGGGTCAGCCCAGATGTTGTACTCCGACAGGGGCGTGATGTTGCCCGGCGTCTGGAAATTGCCGCCGAGCACGATCAGCCGCTTGAGTGCGCCGGTCAATCGCGGCTCCTGCAACAGCGCCATCGCCGCGTTGGTCAGCGGGCCGGTCGTCACCAGCGTGATCTCGCCCGGATTGGCCATGACCGTGCCGATGATGAAATCGACCGCATGTCCCGACGTGGCCTGCCGCACCGGCGTCGGCGCCGGCGGGTTGAACTTCTTCAGGCGATCGCCGAAACGGGCAACGAGCCGTTTTTCGAAATGCACCGGCGCCTCCATGTCGGCCTTGGCGTTGCCTACGATCGGCCGCCACGCGCCGGCGTGAACCGGGATATCGTCACGCCCGGCGAGCGTCAGCGTGTTGAGGACGACGTTGGTGACCTGCTCGATCGGGCCGGCGGCACCGGTCACGGTGGTCACGCCCTCGAGCCGCAGCTTCGGATTGACCGCCGCAAACAGCACGGCGAGAATATCGTCGCCGGCCGAATCCACGTCGAGGATTATGCGTTCCATAAAGGCTTCCTTCACTGGGGATTTTTGCCGCGGGCTTCAGTGTTCTTGTCGACCGACAGCAGCTTACGCATCGATTCCAGCGTCTCGGCGATAATCCTCGGACGCGCCCGGTAGGACAGCGCGAACAGTGCGATCAGCGCGACGACATAGGGGACGGTGAGAACCAGGTAGGAGGGATAGCCGAACGTCTGCAGGCGCAGCGAAAAAGCATCGGCGAAGCCGAACAGCAGGCAGCCGGCCAGCACCTTCAGCGGATCGCCGTTGGAAAAGATCAGGATCGCCACCGCCATGAAACCGCGGCCCGACGACATGTTTTCGGTGAACATGGTGATGTAGCCGAGCGACAGATGAGCGCCGGCGAGACCCGCCAGCAATCCGCACAGCAGCGACGCGATGTAGCGGACGCGGGTGATCGAGATGCCAAGCGCCTCGGCGGCTTCCGGTTTTTCGCCGACGACGCGGATATAGAGGCCGAGCCGCGTCCTGGTATAGCAGACGACCAGCAGCGGCACCGCGATGAAGGCGACATAGACGAGTGGCGTGAAGCCGGAGATCAGCGGCGCCCACGAGCCGAGAAGGTCGCGGGCTCCGGGCAGCTGGACTTTCGGCAGGCCGACGATGCCGTGACCGACGATCGAGCCGCGCGTGCCGAAGATCGCTTTCATCAGCGAGATCGTCATGCCGCCGGCCAGGATGTTGAGCGCCAGCCCGACGACCACTTCATTGGCCTTGAAGCTCACCACCAGGACAGCAAAAACCAGGGCGAAGACGAGCGCCGCCGCGACGCCGCAGGCGACCCCCGCCAGCGCGGAACCGGTCCAGATCGACCCGAGGACGGCGAAGAAGGCGCCGATCAGCATCTGCCCCTCGAGGCCGATGTTGAAGATGCCGGCCTTGGTGGTGAACGAGCCGCCAAGCGCGACCAGAAGGATGGGCGCGGTGGTGCGAAGCGTCGCCGCGATCAGCGCGACGTTGATGAGCTTGTCTAGAATTTCCATCGCCGCTCCCCTGCCTGGCTGTCGCCACGCTTTCTCACCAGCACCTGGGCCGACACGCTGAGGATGATCAGCGCCTGGATCACGGTGATGATCTCGCGCGACGCGCTGGTATCGACCTCGAGCAGCAGCGATCCGTTGCGCAGGGCGCCGAAGAACAGTGCGGTGAAGATGGTGGCGACAGGCGAGCCATTGGCAAGCAGGGCGGCGATCAGCCCATCGAAGCCGAAACCGGGAGCAAATCCTTCCATGAAGCGGTGATGGACGCCGAGCGTCTCGACGCCGCCGGCCAGCCCGCCGACGGCCCCTGAAAGCAGCAGGACCAGGAAACCCTGCCGTTTCACGTTGACGCCGCCATATTCGGCGAATTTCGGCGCCGACCCGACCATCGTGACGCCGTAACCCCATTTGGTGTAGCGGAAGACAAGGGCTGCGCCGACCGCCAGCACCAGGCCAATGACCAGGCCCCAGTTCAATCGCGAAAAGGTGAAGATCTCCGGCAGGTAGGATGTCGCCAGGATCGGCGGCGTCTCCGACCAGCCACCCGGCCGCTTGAACAGGAAAATGGTGAAGTAGGACGTGAGCAGCACCGCCACGTAGTTCGACAGGATCGTCGAGACGACTTCGTTGGTGTTGTAGCGGGCGCGGAAGTAGGCAGGGATGGCGACCCAGGCCGCGCCTGCCACGACCGCCAGCGCCAGTGCCGCCAGCGTGTGAATGCCCGCGGGCAGGGGCATGGCAAAGCCGACCCACGCGGCGGCGAAGCCGCCGAGGAACAGCTGGCCTTCGATGCCGACGTTGAACATGCCGCCGCGCAGGCCGATGCAGGCGGCGACACCGCAGATCAGGATCGGCGTCGTCTGCAGCAAGGTCCCGGCGATCTTCTCCTGATCGCCGAAGGCGCCGCGCAACAGCGTCATGAACACACGCACCGGGCTTTCGCCGACCATGAGGATGATGATCGCGCCCATCAGCAGCGCCACGCCGATGGCGATCACCTGGCCGGAAACGGCACGCAAATGGTCTGTCATGATGCGGTCTCCGCGGCGAATTCCGGCACGGCCACGCCTGCCATCATCATGCCGATGCGCTCCTCGTCGGCCTCGTCGCCGGCGACCTCGCCCATGATCCGCCCGTTGAACATCACCAGGATGCGGTCGGCAAGGGCGGCCAGTTCGTCGAGCTGCACGGAAATCAGCAGGATTGCGCGGCCGGCGGCGCGCTGGCGCATGATCTCGTCATGAATGGCCTCCTGGGCGCCGATGTCGACGCCGCGCGTCGGCTGGTCGATCAGCAGGAAATCGGCGCTGTTGGTGAATTCGCGCGCCAGAACGACCTTCTGGATGTTTCCGCCCGAAAGCCGCTTGACCGCATCGCCCGGGCCGCGCGCTCGAATATCGAAGCTCTTGATCAGCGTTTCGGCGTTTTGATTTATGGCATTCCAGTTGAGCATGCCGGCGCGGCTCCATGGGGCGCGATGCTGGCGGCCCATCAGGGTGTTGGCTGCTATCGAAGCATTGCGATCGACCCCGCGCACCATGCGGTCGCCTGGAACATGGGCGAGGCCTGCCTGGCGGATCGCGGCGGGGGAGAGCGCGGTGAGATTCCGGCCCTTCAGCCACGCCCCGCCATGGCTTGCCGGTCGCAAGCCCGAAAGCACTTCCGCCAGCTCCGTCTGTCCATTGCCGGCCACACCCGCGATCCCCACCACCTCGCCGGAGCGGACGGTGAAACTGGCATCGCGAAGAGCCGGCAGCAGGCGATCGTCGCGCGCCCACAGATCCTTGACTTCGAGCACCACGTCGCCGTGCAGCGAAGCGCGCGGCCGGCGGTCGAAGCTCACCTCGCGGCCGACCATCATGTGCACCAACTCGTCCTTGCTGAGCTCGGCCGTCGGCCGGGTCGCCACCTTCCTGCCGTTGCGCAGCACCGTCACCGTGTCGGACACTTCCATCACCTCTTCCAGGTGATGCGAAATGAAGATCACCGTCATGCCTTCGGCCACGAAGCTGCGCAGTGTCTGGAACAGTTCACGGCTTTCCTGCGGCGTCAGCACGGCGGTCGGTTCATCGAGGATGATGGTGCGCGCGCCGCGCACCAGAACCTTAAGGATTTCGATGCGTTGCTCTATGCCGACCGAGAGCAGCCCGACGCGCTCGGTCGGATCGACCTGCAGGCCGAAGCGCTTCGACAGGTCGCGCGTGCGCGCAACTTGTGCGGCGTGGTCGATCAGCCCATGGCGACGGATTTCCATACCGAGAAAGACGTTGTCGGTAACCGAGAGCGAGGGAACCAGCTTGAAATGCTGGTGAACCATGCCGAGGCCGGCCTTTATCGCCACGGACGGATCGGCGATCACGATCTCTTCACCGTTCAGCCGGATCGAGCCTTCGTCCGGCTGCAAGAGGCCGAACAGGATGTTCATCAGCGTCGTCTTGCCGGCACCGTTCTCGCCGATGATGGCGTGGATCTCGCCGCGGCGGACCGCAAGGTCGATGCCGTCATTGGCGACGAACGCGCCAAAACGCTTGGTGATGCCAGTCAACTCGACGGCCATCGCGGCATTGCTGTGGAGGGTCGGCGACCCCGGCGTGTTCGACAACGTGGCTCTCGCAGATTGGACACTGATCCGCCGCGGCAAGCCGCGGCGGATCAGTGTAGCGCTTTCTTGGGAGGGAGGCGCTGTTGTTGGCTTATTTTGCCTTGGCGATCACGATCTTGCCGTCGACGATGCCCTTTTTGATCTCGTCCAGCTTCGCGGTCACGCCAGCGGGGATCTTTGGGGCAATATCATCGCAGACCTTGACCTCGACACCGCCCGAGGCGAGGTCGAAAGTGCGGGTGCCGGCGGTGATCTTGCGGCCCTCGACCTCGTCCTTGATCAGCGTGTAGACGGCGATGTCGCCGCGCTTCAGCATGCTGGCGAGCACATTTCCGGGAGCCGAGCCGCACATGTCGATGTCGACGCCGATCGAATATTTGTCGACCGCGGCACTTGCCTGCATCACGCCTTCACCCGTCGGGCCGGCGACGTTGTAGACAATGTCGGAGCCTTGGCCGTAAAGCGCCTGGGCAAGTTCGCTTCCCTTGGCCGGGTCGTCGAAGGTTCCGGCGAAGACGGAGTTTACCTTGACGTCGGGCGCGGCATATTTGGCGCCTTGCTCGTAGCCGCCCAGGAAGTTGCGGATCACCGGAATATCGCGGCCGCCGACAAAGCCGATCGCCTTGCCGTCGCCGATCTTGTCGAAGGCGGTGCCCTTGGCTTCGATCATGCCGGCAAGTGCACCGGCCACGAAGGATCCCTGCTCCTCGGCGAAATTGGCGTAGATCATCTTGGGGTTGTCGAGGACGCCATCGATGAACACGAAGCGCTGGTCGGGATATTCGGCGCTGACCTTTTGCAGCGAGTCCACCAGCTCCCAGCCCATCACGAAGATGAGGTCGTACTGCTTGCCCTTGGCAAGATTCTCGAACTGCTGCTGGTAGTCGAGCGCGCGATTGCCGGTGTCGACCAGCTTGAGGTCGATGCCGAAATCGGTCTTGGCCTTGTTGAGGCCGTTGACGATCGAAACGCCAAAACCCTGTGCGAAATATCCCGAGATCGCGGCTACGGAAACCTTGTTCTGTGCGGCGGCCGGTCCGAACGAAATGGCAAGCATCGTGCCGGCCAGAAATAAACTCTTGAGCGCCCTTTTCATGTCATTCCCCTTCAGCTTTTTCCAGCTTTTGAAGCCACGCTTTGACCATCCCCACATATCGCCGTAACAACGGCGAGTTCGTTGATGGTCATATGAGTTTAGGAGCGGCTTAACAGGCTGTCAATCGTCATCCGATGCAGTTTTCTTGGCCCTTCGCCCACTTGCTCGACGTCTGCGCTTGACAAATGTCGATGGGCATAATTGTTGATACTCTAACGAGTTTCTATGAACGACGGGATGAAGGAAGCGAACAATGCCGGCTGTGCTGGTCAGGAAATTTCTGGTTCAGGTCGAAGAGATATTCCATGAGGGCGGACCCCACGCGGCACGCCCGCTCAAGCGAGGCGCGGTCGTCGCGGTCATCGCAAACCCTTTTGCCGGACGCTATGTCGAAGAGATCACCGGCTTCATGGAAGACCTGAAGCCGCTCGGTCTCGATATGGCTCGGCGCCTGATCGACGCCATTGGTGAAGGCGGCCAGGCCATCGAAGGCTATGGCAAGGGTGCCATAGTCGGCGCCACCGGCGAGCTTGAACATGGCGCGCTCTGGCACAATCCGGGCGGCTACGCGATGCGCGAACTGCTCGGCAATGCCAAGGCGATCGTGCCTTCGACGAAGAAGGTCGGCGGCCCCGGAACGCGCATCGATATCCCGATCACGCACATAAACGCCTCCTATGTGCGCAGCCATTTCGATGCGACCGAGATAGGCGTTGCCGATGCGCCGCGCGGCGACGAAATGGCGGTCATCCTGGCCATGACCACCGGCGCACGCGTCCATGCACGGGTCGGTGGCCTTGCCGCCGCCGACATCAAGGGCGAGGACGGATTGCGATGAGCCCGGAAATTCGCCGCATCATCACCATCGTCGAGGAAACCCGGATCGAAGGCGGACGGCCCGTCGATCGGCCGACGCGGCGTGCCGCAGCCATTGCGGTGATCCGCAACCCCTATGCGGGTACCTATGTCGAGGACCTGTCGGCACTCAGCGCCATAGGCGAAGCCTTGGGCGATATCTTGCCCAGGCGCGCGGTCGCTGCTCTGGGCATTGCCGGCGACCGGGTCGAGAGCTTCGGCAAGGCCGCCGCCGTCGGCGCCGATGGCGAGCTCGAACATGCCGCCGCCATCCTTCATCCAAAGCTCGGCGCCCCGTTCCGCGATGTGCTTAGCAAGGGCGCCGCGCTCATTCCTTCATCGAAGAAGCGCGGCGGCCTCGGCGTGTCGCTCGATATTCCGGTCGGTCACAAGGATGCGGCGCGGGTGCGCAGCCATTTCGACGGCATGGAGGTTCGTGTTCCCGACGCACCGCGTGCCGACGAGATCGTCGTCGCTATCGCCGTCACCGATTCCGGCAGGCCGCACCCGCGCGTCGGCGGGCTGACCAAGGACAAGATTGTCGGGATTGACGGCGTCGGCTGACCGTCAGGCAGCCAGGACTTCCGGCACGCGCAGCGCCGGAGGCGTATTTCTGCTCCGGCCGGTCCGCACCACGCCGTCGATGACGACCATTCCAATGCCTGGAAGATTGCCGAGCGCCACGCTGTCGAGCAGCCCGTCGCCGGCGCCGCCGATCGCCTGATCCATGAAGATCAGGTCGGCGGCGCGACCGACCTCGATCAAACCGCGATCGTCCAGTCTGCGCACGCGCGCCGTGTTGCCGCTGGCAAGACAGAACGCCACTTCCGGAGCGATGCCGCCCAGCGAAGCCAGCATGGTGAGCGTCCGCAGGATGCCGAGCGGCTGCACGCCGGATCCGGCCGGGCTGTCGGTGCCGAGGATGACGCGCGAAAGTTCGCCGCGCTGCCTTGCCAGGTCGAGCACGAACAGTCCGGTGCGCAAATTGCCGTTATGGACGATTTCAAGCGCCCTTGAGCCCTTCTCGCAGATCTGCCGTATTTCCGCGTCGGGCAGGGCGGTCGGCCCGCCATTGACGTGGGCGACAATGTCGGCGTCGACCTCCAGCACGACATCCGCGCCGATGCGGCCGGAGCCGGGCAGGGATGGACCGCCCGTGTGGGTCATCGAGGTCATGCCGTATTTGCGCGCCCAGGCGATCATCATCCGGCCGGTCGGCCCATCCTTGACGCCGCCAAGTCCGACCTCGCCGACAAGCGTCACGCCGGCCTCGGCGAGACTGCGGAAGTCTTCTTCGGTAAGGCCGGGTTCCAGGATCGGTGCCCCGGCCAGGATCTTCATGCCGTTCGGACGGAAGTTGGAGAAGGTGCGTTGGGCAGCGATCGCCAGCGCCTTAAGCCCGACAAGGTCGCGCGGTCGGCCCGGCGTGTGGACTTCACCCGCCGAGATCATGGTGGTGACGCCGCCATGCACAGTCGAATCCATCCAGCCGATCTGGTTCTGCCGAGGCGTCCAGTCGCCGGCCACCGGATGGGCGTGGTTGTCGATAAGACCCGGCGAGACCGCGCAGCCCATTGCATCGATGATCGTCGCCGCGCTGCCGCCATCGATGTCGCCTGCCTTGCCAATGCCTGATATGCGTCCATTGGTCACGACGATGGTGTCGGCGTCGATGATCGGTTGTGCGAGATCGCCACTCAGCATGAGACCGATATTGCGGACGACGAGCGTGTTGGCAGACGACTGGAGGTCGGACGACATCGGTTCTCACTTCTGCTGTTATGGAAAAAAGGACTGGACGCGGCTTATTTGCCGCCGTCGCCATTCGATGGGTCGTCGTCGTTGATGCGCTGGAGCAGGCGAAGCAGCGTCGCCTGCTCAGCCGGCGAGAGCGGCGACAGGAACCGCCGCCCGACCTCGACGCTGCGTTCGAGCCGCTCCAGCGTATAGTCGGTCCCTTTGCTGGTCAGCGCGATAATCGTCAGGCGTTGGTCGGTTTCGGAGGCGCTGCGCGTGATCAGCCCGTGTTTGAGCAGTTTGCGCATGACGATGCTGATGGTCGATGGGTCCATCGCCGTCAGCCGGCCGAGATGGTTCTGCGAAACTTCGCCATGCTTGAGGATCGTGGCGAGCGCCGCGAATTGCGTTGGCGAAAGGTCTTCGCCGGCCATGACCTGCTGGAAGCGCAACGTCGCGCGCTGATGCGCCCGGCGGATGACGTGCGCCGGGTGGCGGTCCAGTTCATAGCCGGTCCCGGCGTATTGCTGCAGCACCTGCTCGCGGCTCGGGGGTGCATCGCCGCTCGGCGTTTTCGGCGTCGCGCCTTTTTCGGATTGCGGTTTCTTTTCAGTCGTCACACCGGACTCCTATCGCCGCTGTCTTGGATGTCGCCGGTTCGGAAAAAGCTCAAGCCGCGACCTCCGCTGGTTGAAGCGACGTCCCGTCGCGGAGGGCTGCGACGACATCAGCCGAATCGCTGACCACGCCGAAATGGGTCGCTATGTCATAGAGCGAGCTTTCCTGCTCGCGTGGTCCCGTCGCCGCGCAGCAATCGCTTGGCACCACCACCTCATAGCCCTCGAAAAAGGCATCATGGACGGTCGAGCGCACACAGATGTTGGTGACCACGCCGAAGATGATCAACTGATCGGTCTGCATGTCTTTCAGCGTCAGGTCGAGGTCGGTTTGAAAGAAGGCCGAGTAGCGCCGCTTGATCACATGGATCTCGTCATCGCGGGCGCCGAGATCCTCGATGATCTCCGGCCCCCAGCTTCCATCCAGGCAATGCGGTGTGCGCTTCAGCCATTCGCGCTCGCGTCGCATGCCCGGCCGGTGGCTGTCATGGACCCAGATCACCGGCACGCCGGCGGCGCGCGCGGCCTCGATCACGGCCAGTTGCGGCGCGACCAGCGTCTCGTACCCAGGCAGGACCATGGCCCCGCCGGGCTTGCAGAACTCATTGACCATATCGATGACGACAACGGCCGCACGGCGTGGATCGAGGCGCACCGCATCATCGTGCCGATGTGAGGAAAAACTGTCCACGGACATGGCGAGCTCCTTTGACCGATCGTTGATGCTCATACAAAAAACCCTAGCGGATGCCAAGTCAATCCCGTTCGACGCAAAGCGTGCCGGTCGGCCTTGCGCACCGCGCTCCGACAAGCGTATGCGCTATTTGTCCATCGCGAAATGGCCTTGACAACGCTTGTCAGGCATGTGCTCGATTTGTATGACCATCAACAATATTCAAGCCGCTTAATTGCGAAGCCGAGGCCGAGATATGAAAACCATCGTCACCGGAGCCAGTGGCCTGCTTGGCCGCCATGTGGCCGAGGCTCTGGTTGCGGCCGGCCACGATGTGCTTGGTGTCGATGCCGTGGTGCCGGGTGAGGTCGCATGGCGCCACGCAACCGCCGATTTGACCGATCTGGGATCGACACTGCAGTTGGTGCGCGATTGCGATGCCGTTGTGCATGTCGCGGCCATTCCGCGGCCGACCGGCCGGGCCGGCGGCGAGGTGTTCAAGACCAACATCGCGACCGCCTACAATGTGGTCGAGGCAGCTGCCATGGCCGGCGCCAGGCGCTTAGTCTATGCCTCGTCCTTCAGCGTTTTCGGCTATCCCTTTTTCGAGAAACCGGTGCGACCGCCCTATCTGCCGGTCGACCTGGACCACCCGGTCGGCGCGCAGGATCCGTACGGCCTGTCGAAATGGCTGGGCGAGGAAATCGTCGACGCGGCGGTGCGCCGCGGTGCCTTCTCGGCGGTCAGTGTCCGCATGCCGTGGATCCAGACGCCGGGTTCTTTTTTCGAGGGCGTCGGGCCGCGCCGCGCCACTGCCGACAGTGCCCGCGACCTGTGGGCCTATCTCGACGCGCGCGACGCCGGGCAGGGCTTCCTGCGGGCGCTTGAATGGCAAGGCGATGGTCATCTGCGCGTCCTCCTGAGCGCCGCCGACACCTTCATGGAAGAGGAAACCGAAGCGCTCGTGCGCCGGGTCTATCCTGATGTCCCCCTGTCGCGGTCGATCGCTGGTTTCGGCGCCGTGCTCGATACCGTCCATGCGCGCGAAACGATCGGCTTCGAACCAAGCCATTCGTGGCGTTCCTATCCGAAGCCGGAGACCCTGGGATGAAACGGTTCGACCAGAAAAAGGTCCTCGTCACCGGCGGCGCGGGCGCGATCGGCAGCGCAGCGGTGCGGCGTTTCCTTGACGAAGGCGCACGGGTCGCCATTGTCGACCGCAATGGCGCGGCGGCGCGGCAATTGGCCAGCTCCCTCGGCGACGGCGTCCTGGCGATCGAGGCTGACGTCACCGACGAAGCGGATGTGCGGCGCGCCGTCGAGGCGACCGTCGAGACGTTCGGCGGCCTCGACGTGGTGTTCAACAATGCCGGCATTTCCGGCGTCGTCGCTCCCGTTCACGACCTGCCGGTCGAGGACTGGGATACGACCATCCGCATCAATCTGCGCGGCATCTTCCTCGTGCTGCAGGCTTCGCTTCGGGCGATGATCAAGGCCGGGACCGGTGGCTCGATCGTCAACATGGGCTCGTCCATGGCCGGTTGGGACGTCCTTTCGGGGGGAGCTGGCTATGTCGCTTCCAAACACGGCGTGGTCGGCCTGACGCGGGTCGCGGCGCTCGATGCCGCGCCCTACGGCATACGCGTCAATGCGATCTGCCCCGGCGTGATCGAGACGACGCTTGGCGTGCCGGCTTCCGGCGACGGCGAATTCAAGAGCAGCGTCCAGCATTTCGCCGACCGCATTCCGTTGCGCCGCATCGGCCAGCCGGACGATGTCGCGGCCGCCGTGGCTTTCCTGGCCTCCGACGAGGCGAGGCACGTCACAGGCGTGGATTGGCTGATCGACGGCGGCCAGACCTTGCAGAGCTGGGCCAATGCCCCTGATGGCGGTGCGTTTCCGAAATTTCGCTAAAGTCTTTTCGGCGGCATTGCCTGGATGATCCGGACGGCAAGATCGAGATCGGCGAACCCGCCCGAAAGCGGCGTGCGCGGCTTAACACCGGCAAGGATGCAATCGGCGAAATGCAGCCACTCGCGGCGGAACGACGTATCAGGAACGCCAGGCAGAACGCGTTCGGATGCAGCCTCGCCTGTCGTTTCACGTAGCCGGACAGTCGCCGAGGCATTGCGGAAATAGGGGTTCTGGAATTCGATCCGCACCTCGTCGCGCTCGCCATGCACATGGATCCACTCGTCCCACCATTCATACTGGGCAAGTGCCATGTCGAAGAGGCAAGGGACGCCGCCATAGTCGAGCACGGCTAGCAACTGGTTCGGGCCGGTCTGTTGCGCATGGACGACGCGGTCGGGCGTGCCGAAAGCACCGCGCATGACGGCAAGGTCGTGGCTGGCGAGGCTGAGCAGTACAAGATAGAGATCGCGATAGCCGGCATGGTCCACACCGAGCGCCGCCTCGATGCGCCGAGCGACCGTTTCGCGCCCCGCCGCCAACACATCGGCCGGCACGTCGGTGACCCTGGTCTGCGTGTAGAGTTGGCCATAACGGTCGAAGCGGCCGGCGAAATCGTGGACATGGATCGACTTCGGCCGGCCGATAGCGGCTATGCGCTCCAGCCCGGTCTCATAGCCGGGATCATAGAATTTCATGTAGCCGACAAGGGCGACAAGGCCGCTCCGCTCGGCCTGCTCGACAAGCGGGCGCGCCTCCTGCGGCGTGAAGGCAAGCGGCTTCTCGACGATCAGGTGCTTGCCGGCGCGGATTGCATCGGCGACCATCTCGCCATGATCGTAGGTGCAGATCACGACCGCATCGACATTCGGGTCGGCAAGCAGCGCGCGATGGTCGGTATATCTGGCAGTGACGCCATAATGTTCCGCGACCTTGTCGACCGTGCCGGGAGAGATGTCGCACAAGGCGGCGATGCGAAACGCCGGTAATTCCATGAGATAAGGCAAGTGCATCAGCTGGGCGATCTCGCCGCAGCCGATGACGCCGACGCCAATAACGCGATCCTGCATGTCAACCCTTCACGGCGCCGGCTGTCAGGCCGGCGATGAACTGCCGTTGCATGGCGACAAAGACGACGATCACCGGCAGTGTCGTGATCGTCAACGCGGCGAAATAGAGCGTCCAGAGCGAGTCGTATTGCTGGAAGAAGCTGACCAGTCCTAGCGGGATGGTCTGCACCAAAGGGTCGCGCAACAGCAGGAAGGCCAGGAAGAAATCGTTCCAGATCTCGATGAAGCCGAAGATGAGGATCAGCGCCACGCCCGGCCGCACCAGGGGCAGCATGATGTGGATCAGGATCTCGAGCCGGCTGGCGCCATCGATGCGCGCGGCATCTTCGAGGTCGGCCGGCAATGTGATGAAGAAGCTGCGCAGGATGAAGACCGAAAGCGGCAGCGACGTCGCGGCATAGATGAAGGCAATGCCGAGCCGGCTGTTTATCAGGCCGAGATCGCGCGCCACCAGGAACAGCGGAATGGCCATCACCTGCGGCGGCACCAGCATGGCCGCAACCGCGACTGCGACCACAAGACCGCGTCCGGGGAAACGAAGACGCGCCACCGCATAGGCGCACGGCGTCGCGACGGCCACCAGAATGATCAATGCCGAGCCGGTGACGAAGATGCTGTTGACGATGCGCGATCCCATGCCGGCGATCCGCCAGGCATCGGCATAGTTCTGCAGCACCAGGCTCGATGGCGGACCCCAGACATTGCTGAGCATTTCCTGCTTGGTCTTGAGCGAACCGAACAGCACCCAAAGCAGCGGATAAACGGTCTCGAAGAGCACGAGGACGAGCGCGGCATAGATGCCGCCAAGTTCGAGGATGCCACGCATGCCGAGGCGCTGCATGAGCCCGCGACGGCGAGAGCCGGCGGCGCCATCGTCCAGCGAAATTGGAGGGTTGGCGGCTGCTCTCATCAGACGTCGAGCCTTTGCCTGCGCATCAGGGCCAGCAGGCCGACGCTGGCCAGCCCGACGATCATGAACAGCACATAGCCGATCGCCGCGGCGTAGCTCATGGCGCCGTCCTGGAAGGCCTTGCTCATCATGTAGGTGAGCACCACTTCGGTGGCGTGGTTCGGGCCGCCCTTGGTCAGGACATAGACGATGTCGAAATTGCGCACGAAGGCGCCGGAAAGGCCGAGGATGGTGTTGATGAAGATGATCGGCATCATCATCGGAACGGTGACGTGCCGGAAGCGCTGCAAGGGGCCGGCGCCGTCCATCTTCGCCGATTCATAAAGCTCCGAGGGAATAGTCTGCAGCCCGGCCAGATAGATGACGGCATGGAAGCCAAGCCATTTCCAGACATCGACGACGATGATCGAGTAGAGCGCGATGTCGGCGTCGCCAAGCCATGATCGTTTCAACCCGGCGAGGCCAATGAGATCGAGCCCGCTGTTGAGCAGGCCGAAGACCGGATTGTAGATCCAGGACCAGAGCAGGCCGACGGCGACGAAGGACATCGTCACCGGGACGAAGGCGGCGGCGCGGAAGAAGGTGCGGCCAAGCAGCGCCCGGTTCAGAAGCAGCGCCAGCCCGAGGCCGAGCACGTTCTTCAGGACGACGACGGCAACGACGAAAATCAGATTGTTGCGCAGCGCGCCGAGGAAGATGCGATCGTGCGCCAGGCGCATGTAGTTGGAAAAGCCTGCCCAGGTCGGGTCGGAAAACCCGTCCCAATTGTGCAGGCTGAGCCAGAAGCCGTTGACGAACGGCCAGAGGTAGAAAAGACCGAAGAGGATCGCGGCGGGCAGGATCATGACGAAGGCCGTAGCCCCGTCCCCGGCATCGAAACGCCAGGTGCCGGATCGGCTCGAAACAGGAGCCGCCTCTTGCGGTCGCGTGCTCACGCGGCCTTCGCACTTTGCGGGGTCAGCACCAGCCCGAGCGTGTCCCTGACATAGGCGATGCTCTCGAGCGTGCTTTGCTCTGCCGTTTTCTTGGACGCATCCAGCTCGATGATGGCGAGCCCATCGTAGTTTGCATCCAGCAGGACGTCGACGATGCCGGCGAGATCGACGACCCCGGCGCCGAGCTCGCAAAAGGCGCCATAGCGGTCATAGCCCTTCAGCGCCGGATCGACCCTGGTGTCCTTGAAATGCATGTAGCGCACGGCCGAAATGTAGGTCCTGACCGCGTCGACCGGATCGGAATTGGTATGCGCAAGATGCGCCGGATCGATGCACAGGCCGGCCAGATCGGTATCCAGTTCATCCATCATGCGATCGAGCTGGTCGCGGCGCTCGACGAAGGTGTCGAGATGCGGGTGATAGACCGTCTCGATGCCAAGGTCCTTTGTCCGCCTGCCGATATCCTCGAGCGCCCGGCAAAAGGCGCGGTAGTCGTCGGCCGTGTGCGCCCCGGCAGCGGCTTCCGAGGGACCGCCGCCGAGAACCAGCACCGGTGAGCCGAAGCCCTTCAACATCCTGGTCAGTGCGACGAGCACGTCACGTTCATAAGGCCAGGCGACGGGGTTGGTGAAGATCGCATTGACGTAGAAGGAGGAGAGCTTGATGCCATACTCGCTCTGGCCTTCCGACAACAGCGCATAGCGCCGCAAGATGTCGGTATCGGTGGTCACTCCCATCGGCGCCTGGTTGCCGAGCTGCATGTATTTGCGGGCGTATTGGTCCGACAGGCTGGTGAAGGCGAGGATCTCGAACCAGCCGAAGCCCTGGTCGGCGAGAAACTTGATGGCTGGCCTGAGCGGAAGGCCGGTCAGGTCCCAGCTGTTCAGATGATAGCCGATCGAGAAGCGCTGCCGTTCGGCGCGATGTGTCGTCATGTGTTTTCTCCGATGGGCGAGGCTGCCCGAAGCAGGCAGCCTCTGTTTTTCTTGCCTGGCGCATCAGCCCGGCTGGATGGGCGCTCGCTTGCAGGCGCTACTTCAGGGGCTCATTTGGGGGGCCAGCTGCCCTGGGCCTTGAGGTCGTCGAAGATGGTCTGGATCGATGCGGCGGCGTCTTCGGGCGTCGTGGTGCCGCCGACGATGCCGGCGATTGCCGAAGACGTGGCGCTCGCGACTTCGGATGGCCAGATCCAGTCGAGGAACTTGATCGTGTTCGGGAAGGCTTGCTTGCGCAATTCGACGGCATAGGCATCGTCGACCTGCGGCACGCCCTTGATCGAGGCCGCGATCGGCTGTTCCGGCGCGAGGTAGAGCGTCGCGATTTCAGGCCGTGTCAGATATTCGATGAATTTGACCGCGGCATCGAGCTTCTCGGGCGGGATCGAGGAGGCGACGCACATGCCGTTGTCGGCACCGCCGCCATGGCCAGGCGCGCCCGGCGTTCCGTCCATTTTCGGAAAGGCGAAAACGCCCCATTTGAAGTCCTTGACGCTCGACTGGAGCGACGGGATTTCCCAGGTGCCGCCATAATACATGGCGCTCTTGCCGGCGGCGAACGCCGCACGCATGCCGTCCTGGTCGACGGAAAGCGAATCCTTGGAAAGGATGCCATCATCGACCCATTGCTTGATCAGCTTGAAGCCCTCGACATCGGGCGCGTCGGTGAACTTCGCCGTACCCTCGAGGTTCTTCTGCGTCTTGCCGACCGGGTCGCCCGATGCCTGCGAAAAGGTCTCGAAGTACCACATCGGCCACATCACGGTGTTCGAGCCCTGATGCAGCAGAGGGATCACGCCCGCGGCCTTGAACTTCGGCACGGCTGCCTTCAGATCGTCATAGGTTGGCGGGACAGGAATGGCGAGCTTCTGAAAGAGATCGACATTGTAGAAGATCGTCGATGTCGACAGCGTCGAGATCGGCACGCCGTAGACTTGGCCGTTGACCGTAAAGGCGCCAAGAGCGGCGGTATCGATCCTGTCCTGGAACGGCTTGATCTTGTCGGTAATCGGCATCACCAGTTTGCGCCTGACATAGGCGCCATTGGTGTAGAAGGCCGGGCAGGCGATCAGATCCATTTCCTGGTTTGCAAGTTTTGCGGTCATCACGCGCTGAATGGAATCGGTTTGCGGCCCTTGGGCATCCCACTCGACGGCGGCGACGTCGGGGTTGGCCTTGAGGAAGCCGTCGATGACCTGTTGCTGGATTTTCTTCTGCTCGTCCGGCGGTTGACGCGGCGCGAGTTCGTCGAGCGCCGAGCCGCCGAAAATCTTGAGCGTGATCCCTTCGGCGTGGCCGATGCCGGGCAGTGTGATCAGGCCGAGGCCTAGCAGTGCGGTGGCAAGGATGGAAGCGGCGGGACATTGTTTCGGACGGTGGGTCACTCTCTGCTGAAGGGGCATCTGGCTCTCCTTTACGCCAATGCCGAGGGGCAACCTCGGGACCAATATCGTTGATGGTCATATGATCTTGGTCGCCTGTTGATGTTTTTGTCAATCGGCAAGAATGCCTATTAATTCATCGATCGAACGCCCCTTTCATGTCGGCGTGGCCCGTGCGGTGTTCAATTTGCTTGGGCATTGATCTGCAAGAAGATCGGCAAACCAATGGTCGGATGCTGGCTGCTCCCGGTAACGGACAAGCCCAATCTTCGCGATCTACTTCACGCCGATGCCGGCGGTCAGGCCGCCATCGATCTTGTAGTCCGCGCCAGTGCAGAAGCCGGCCTTCGACGAACACAGGAAAGCGATGAGTTCGGCCACTTCCTCCGGCTCGCCGATGCGCCCGATGGGGTGCGCTTCGCCGAAGCGCTTGTAGGCGGCCTCGACATCGGCATCCGTGCCGTTCTCGCCGCGGGCGGCCTTCTCCAGGATCGGGGTGCGGATCGAGCCGGGGCTGACGGAATTGACGCGGATGCCGGAGCGCGCATGGTCGAGGGCCAGGGCACGCGTCAGCGTGTGGATGGCGCCCTTGGTGGTGGCATAGGCGGCGACGTTTTGCTGGCAGGCAAAGCCCTGCACCGAAGCGACGTTGACGATGGCGCCGCCGCCCCTGCGGACCATTTCCGGAATGCCGAAATGCGCGGTCAGATAGATGGACCCGACATTGACCGACATCGCCCTGTTCCAGGTCTCGAAATCGGTGCTGGTCGCGGTTCCGTACGGATGCACCGCCGCCGAATTGACGATGATATCGAGGCCGCCGAACCGCTCCACGCCGGCCGCGACCGCGTCGCGAACCTGATCGGGCACGGAGACGTCGGCGCCTATGACCAGCGCCCCGGCTGCGGAGCTTTCCAGTTCCGCTTGCAGCGCAGCGTTGGCCGTGCGGTCGATGCCGCAGGCGACGATCGCAGCACCTCCCGCAGCGAGGCGTCTGGCGGTTGCGAGGCCAATCCCGGTCGTCCCCGTCACCAAAGCCACCTTGCCGTCGAAATCCTTCATTGGGAAAACTCCTTCATTCGCTGTCCGAAACCGTTCCTAGTTTGACACCCATTGTGGTCCAACAATAGGTTGCCGTTCTCTCGCAGAAGGAAGCGGCAATGGAACAGTGCTGGCGCTGGTATGGACCGAACGATCCGGTAACGCTCGATCATGTCAGGCAGGCCGGTGCGACCGGCGTGGTGAGCGCCTTGCACGATATCTATGACGGGCGCGCCTGGCCGCTCGAGAGCATTCTGGAGCGCAAGCGTGTCATCGAGGCCGCCGGCCTGACATGGTCGGTGGTCGAGAGCATTCCGGTCCACAATTCATTCAAGATCGGCGCGCCGGAACGCGAGCGCTATGCCGGCTACTATCGTGACTCAATTCGCGCGCTCGCCAAGGCCGGCATTGCGACGGTCTGCTACAATTTCATGCCGGTGGTCGACTGGACGCGCACGGATCTCGCCTATCGGCTGCCGACGACGGGCTATGCACTGCGCTTCGACGCCATCGATTTCGCGGCCTACGATTTGTTTGTGCTGAAGCGCGTCAATGCCGAGGCCGGCTATACCCCCGCCCGCATTGCCGAGGCGGAAGCGCGGCTGAAGGAATTGAGCAGCGAAGCGATCGACAGGATGGAGCGCAACCTGATCGCCGGCCTGCCTGCGACCGAGCGCAGCTATGACAGGGACAGTTTTCGCGAGGCCCTGGCGGACTATGATGCGATCGGACCGAAGGAGCTGCGCGACAACCTTGCCTGGTTCCTGCGCGAGATCATTCCGGTGGCCGAAGAGGAGGGGGTGCGCATGTGCATCCATCCCGACGACCCGCCCTTCTCGCTCTATGGCCTGCCGCGCATCGTTTCGACCGCCGAGGATGCGCGTTTCATCCTCAACGCCGTCGACAGCCCCGCCAACGGCCTGACGTTCTGCACCGGCTCCTATGGCACGCGCGCCGACAACGACATCGTCGCCATGGTCAAGGAGTTCGCCGACCGCATCCATTTCGCCCATCTGCGCAACATCACCATCGAGGATGACGGCTCGTTCCACGAGGCCGAGCATCTCGAGGGCGGCACAGACATGGCGCATGTGCTCCTCGCTCTGATGCAGGAAGAGGCACGCCGCCGTCGGGAAGGCCGTGCCGACTGGCGTATTCCGATGCGGCCCGACCATGGCCATCTGCTCGCCGACGACATCGGCAAGACCAGGATCAATCCCGGCTATTCGCTGATCGGCCGGCTGAAAGGCCTCGCCGAGCTGCGTGGCATCATGCGCGCCATCGAGCGGTTCGAGCTGGCTTGAGCGGCACCGTCAGTTCGGCTGGCAGGGTTTACAGACGATCACGCGCGGTTGCGCTTCCGCTGTGACTTATACGATGTCGCACTGGAAAGTGCGGCCTACGAGAGGCATGGCGGGTAAAGCACGTGTCGGGAAATTATTTGCCGGCAGTTCACAATATGCAGCGCTGACGTTCTTCCATTCGGGCCAGATTGGACTTCTTGTTGCTTTGATCGGCACGCCTTGCGTGTCACTTTGAGATGCATTCATTCTCGAAGCTCTTGCCGGTGGTCGCTTCTACTTCTCCTAAGCCAAGGCAGAGAAAAGAAGGAACCTGACCATGCCCAGAATTGTGCCGGTGCTCGATCTGAGCCGTCTCGAACAAGGTGCGTCCGAATATCGTACCTTTCTCCTGGACCTGCGCACGGCGGCGCGGGACGTCGGCTTCTTCTACCTCAGCGGCCACGGAATTTCGACCTCGGAGATCGACGACGTGCTCGATGCCTCACGCCGGTTCTTCGCGCTGCCGGAGTCCGACAAGCTGGCGATCGAAATGGTCAAATCCCAGCAGTTCCGCGGCTACACCCGCGCTGGTGGCGAACTGACCAAGGGCGCGGCCGATTGGCGTGAGCAACTCGACATCGGCGTCGAGCGCCAGCCCATAGCGCAGGGACCTGGAATTGCACCGTGGACAAGGTTGCAAGGACCCAACCAATGGCCGTCGGCATTGCCGGAGCTCAAGCCGGCACTGCTTGCATGGCAGGCCAAGGCGACCGCAGTGGCGATTCGGCTGTTGAAAGCCTTCGCGCTATCGCTCGATCAGCCCGAGGACGCCTTCGACGCGATCTACCGGGACTCGCCCAACCATCGCATGAAGATCGTCCGTTATCCCGGCCGTGACGCGACCGAAGGCGACCAGGGCGTCGGCGCGCACAAGGATGGCGGCTTCCTGACCCTGCTGCTGCAGGACGACAACAAGGGGCTGCAGGTCGAATATGACGGAAGCTGGGTGAATGTGGATCCGCTGCCCGGAACGCTGGTCGTCAACATCGGCGAACTGCTCGAACTCGCATCGAATGGATATCTGCGGGCCACCGTGCACCGAGTCGTGACGCCGCTTGCCGGCGTCGAACGGATTTCCGTTCCCTTCTTCTTCAGCGCGCGGCTCGATGCGACCATCCCGCTTCTCGGCCTTTCCGAGGAACTGGCGGCACAGGCGCGCGGACCGGCAAGCGATCCCGACAACCCCTTGTTCCGCGATGTCGGCACCAATGTGCTCAAAAGCCGGCTGCGTTCCCATCCCGACGTGGCGCGCCGCCACTATGCCGATCTTCTCGAGACCGGAACGGCGGGTTCGTGAGGTTAGCGGCGCACGAATTTTTACCGTTTCATATATTTTTTGGAATGTCATTCGTCGCCAAGGCTTCAAGATAGGCCCAAAAAGGTAAAATCGTTTAGCGGTTTCCTCCCATTCCGCTGGACGGTGTTCCCCTCTGAAGGTTTTGACCTTCTTTTGGCCGGGCCGAATTCGGGCCCGGCCATTTTTTTGTCCTGGGGGTATCGGGCGCAAAACTGAAATGCTGCAAAAGCCCGGCGCAGCGGAACAGAATACCTTCCCGAGTTGGGCTGACCGTCCGATCCTGAGAAGGATTCGAGCACTGTGCTCGACTGTATCGATCGGCCGGAACATCTTTCATGACACGCAAACAATTGCGCCTCGGCGCCTTCATGCGCCCCGTCAGCCTGCACACCGGCGCCTGGCGCTATCCGGGCGCCTATGCCGACGCCAATTTCAATTTCGCGCATCTGAAGCGCTTCGCCCAGACGCTGGAGGCGGCGAAGTTCGACGCCTTTTTCATGGCCGACCATCTGGCCGTTCTCAACATGCCGATCGAGGCGTTGCGGCGCAGCCACACGGTCACCTCGTTCGAGCCGTTCACGCTGCTGTCGGCGCTCGCCGCCGTCACTGACCATATCGGGCTGGTCGCCACCGGATCGACGACGTTCGACGCGCCCTATCATGTTGCCCGCCGCTTCGCCTCGCTGGACCATATCAGCGGCGGACGCGCCGGCTGGAACATCGTCACCACGTCCAACCCTGACGCGGCGCTGAACTTCGGCCTCGACGAGCATGTCGAGCATGATGAGCGCTACCGGCGGGCGCGGGAATTCTACGATGTCGTCACCGGCCTGTGGGACAGCTTTGCCGACGATGCCTTCATCCGCGACGCCGAAAGCGGGTTCTATTTCGATCCGGCCAGGCTGCATGTGCTCGACCACAAGGGCGAACATCTCTCGGTGCGTGGGCCGCTCAACATCGCCCGGCCAATCCAGGGTTGGCCGGTCGTCGTCCAGGCCGGCGCGTCGGAGGCAGGGCGCCAACTGGCGGCGGAGACAGCGGAGGTCATTTTCGCCGCCCATGCCGATCTCGCGGCGGGACAGCGTTTCTTTGCCGACGTCAAAGCCCGTGCGGAGAAACTCGGCCGCTCGCGTGACGACATCAAGATCCTGCCTGGCGCCTTTGTCGTTGTCGGCGACAGCGTCGAGGACGCGCAGGCCAGGCGGGCGAAGCTCGACAGCCTCGTCTACTATGAGAGCGGCATCGCCTCGCTGTCGATCGCGATCGGACATGATGCGTCCGGCTTTGACCCGGACGCGCCCTTGCCCGAAATCCCCGAGACCAATGCCTCGAAGAGTGGCCGCGAGCGCGTCATCGAACTGGCGCGCGAGGAGAACCTGACCGTCAGGCAGCTTGCGCAAAGGCTGGGCGGCTATTCCGGCCTTGCTTTTGTCGGCACGCCTGAAACAATCGCCGACGAGATGGAGGAATGGCTGGTTGCCGAGGGCTCTGACGGGTTCAACATCATGTTTCCCTACCTGCCGGCAGGGCTGGATGATTTTGCCGAGAAAGTGGTGCCGGAATTGCAACGGCGAGGCATCTTCAGGCGGCAATATGAGGGGTCGACACTGCGCGAGAATCTCGGCTTGAAGCGGCCGCCCAACCGGTTTTTCGAGTAGAACATCCTTCGCGGAGAGGTCTCCATGTCAATCCAGTCCAACACCCGCATCGTGCTCGCGGCGCGACCGCAAGGCCGGCCGAAGCCGGATCATTTCCGCATCGAGACGGTTGACCTTGACCAGCCGGGAGAGGGCGAACTGCTGTTGCAGATCCTTTATCTGTCGCTCGATCCCTATATGCGCGGTCGTATGAACGCCACCAAATCCTATGCCAAGCCGGTCGATGTCGACGGCGTGATGGAAGGCGGCACCGTCGCGCGTGTGATGATCTCTCGCCATCCGGAATTTGCTGAAGGCGACATCGTCCTGTCCCACTCCGGATGGCAGAGTTTCGCCCTGTCCGACGGTGCCGGGCTGCGCAAGCTCGATCCCGCGGCTGCACCCATAACAACCGCGCTCGGCGTGCTCGGCATGCCGGGCTTCACGGCCTATGCCGGTCTGCTCACCATCGGGCAGCCGAAGCCTGGCGAGACGGTCGTCGTCGCGGCCGCCAGCGGTGCGGTCGGGTCGGCCGTCGGCCAGATCGCGCGCATCAAGGGGGCGCGTGCCGTCGGCATCGCCGGCGGTGCCGATAAATGTGCTTTCGTGCGAGACGAGCTGGGCTTTGACGCGGTCGTCGATCACCGGGCCGACGATTTTGCAGAGCAGTTGAAGGCAGCTTGCCCCGGCGGCATCGACATCTATTTCGAGAATGTCGGCGGTCCTGTCTGGGACGCGGTGTTTCCGCTGCTGAACGAATTTGCGCGTGTGCCGGTCTGCGGGCTGATCGCGCAATACAACGTCATCGCGGATGCCGGCACCGACCGGTTGCCGACATTGATGCAGCAAGTGCTGCACCGCAGCCTGACGATAAGAGGTTTTATCCAGCGCGAATTTGTCGACCAGCGCCCGGCCTTCTATCGCGAGATGGCCGAATGGATAGCGTCCGGCCGCGTCCGCTACAGGGAAGATATCGTGGACGGCATCGAAAATGCGCCTCAGGCCTTTCTCGGCCTTCTCGAAGGCAGGAATTTCGGCAAGCTGATCGTGCGTATCGCGGAATAATTGTTGCACAACGATGAGCCGGGGCTGCCGAGACAATCGCTGTCGCAGCCCGGCGCGGCGCCTTTTTTGTTCACCACATCATGAAGGAGGCGACGTCCGCATCCGAGACCTTGCCGCCATTCACGTCGGCGATTGCCTGGTCGACGATCGCGACGCCCTCGGTCATCTCGTCTTCCGTCAGCGTCAGCGGTGGCATGAACTCCAGCACATTGGCCTTCAGCCCGACATAGGTGAAGGCTGCACCCAGCTCATAGCCGCGATAGATGATCTTGGCCGTGGTCGCCACCGCAACCGGCTCACGTGTCGTGCGGTCCTTGACCAGGTCGACGCCGATCGCAAGGCCGCGCCCGCGCACGTCACCGATAATCTCATGCCTGGCGGCAAGGGCTCGCAGCGCGTCGGAAAACAGCATGCCGATCCGCGCCGAGCGCTCGACCAGGCCGTCCGTCTCG
>NZ_RZTB01000087.1:0-25115 GCF_003997735.1 Mesorhizobium sp. M7A.F.Ca.MR.148.00.0.0
CGCGCCTGCGCCGCTACGCACGCTCGCTTTTGCGCGACCGCGACGCTGCCGACGACCTTGTCCAGGATTGCCTCGAGCGGGCGCTTGTGCGGCTCGACAACTGGCAGACAGGAGAAAGCCCCCGGAGGTGGCTGTTTACGATCATGCATCATTTGTTCATCGACCAGATGCGCAAGGTGAACCGCCGCGGCGAGGCGGCGATGCTGCCGCTGGAGGCGGGCGAGGCCGTTGCCCAGCCGGCCGAGCAGGTGGAGAGCATTGCCTCGCGCGAGATCGTCGACGCATTGCAGGCGATCAGCCCCGACCGTCGCGCAGCCCTTGTCATGGTTGCCATCGAAGGTTTTTCCTATGCCGAAGCCGCCAACATTCTGGGCGTGCCTGCGGGCACGCTGATGTCGCGCATTGCGCGCGGGCGTGAGGAATTGCGCGGGTTGCTGGACGACACGGCGCGCCGCCGCGCGATAAGGATCGTCGAGAAATGATCCGCCGCGACTTTTCCGAACGTGACATCCATATGGCGCTCGATGGCGAGCTGCCCGGCGATGAGCGCGCGGCCTACGATGCCTGGCTCGACGCCAATCCCGAGATAAAGGCCAAGAGCGCCCGTTTCACCGCCGACCGGGCGGCGCTGCGTGCCGCCTTCGCCGACGTGGTGGACGAAGCCGTGCCTGCGCGCTTGCGCAAGGTCGTGCTTGGCGAGGTGCCGGTCAAGGCAGCTGTGCCACGCTCACGCTGGTGGCTTGCCGCTGCTGCTGCCGTGCTTCTGGTCGTAGGCGGACTTGGCGGCTATTTTGCCGGCATCGATGGCATCGGCCAGGAGGACCCGGCCGAAGATCGGCTGGCCGAGCAGGCAATCGCAGCCCATGTCATCTATGCCGCCGAAAAGCGGCATGCCGTCGAGGTGCCGGCCAGCGACAAGGACCATCTGCAGACCTGGCTGTCCAACCGGGTAGGGCTGAAGCTGGTGGCGCCGGACCTGACCGCCGACGGATTCCAGCTGGTCGGCGGCCGGCTGTTGCCGGCAGGCGAGAGCAAGGCCGCCATGCTGCTTTACGAGGACGGCAATGGGCAGCGTATATCGCTGTTCGTCACCACGGAATCGACGGAGAATGCCAAGGGCACCTACGCCGCCACGCAAGATGGACCCGAGGCCGTCTACTGGCTGGACAAGGGCTATGGCTGCGCCGTGGTCGGCTCCTTGCCGCGCGAGCGGCTGGCCGAGGTCGCCAGGAGCGCCTACACGCAACTTGTGAACGGGCTGGCAAGCTGAACGGCATTGCTTTTGCCGGTGCAGTCGATGTGCGAATGCCGATCCGGCCGAAGGACCTTTACGCCTGTCGGGTCGGCGTCGGATGTCACAATTCGGCCCTAATCGAGGTGCGATAGCGCTTGATGAACGCCGTCGCATCGCCCCGGAAATCGGAAGCGGTTTTTGGAAACACGAGGCGAAGATTCAGGGTGGTGGAGCGGACTTCGTGCGCCCAGGTGAACGCCGGTTTTCCCAACGCCCTGGTCGGCGTCAAGGACGTGTTCGGGTAGGGCCATTTCCACCACCAATCGAGGTTTTCTGAAGCCGCATGCCTGCCGAGATCCGCACGGCCCGCGCGTCTGACGTCGATGATCTCGCCGCCATTGAGAAAGCTGTTTTCTCAAGCGACCGTATTTCCCGCCGCTCCTTTCGCCTGTTCATCGAGCGTGAAACCGCCGAGACGCTGGTCGCCGAAGTCGATGGCCGCCTGGCCGGCTACGCGATCGTGCTGTTTCGCAAGGGCAGCGGCGTGGCGCGCCTCTACTCGATTGCGACCAGTCCGTTTTTCGGCGGGCTGGGTGTCGGCCGCACGCTGCTCGGATCCGCCGAAGATGCCGCCTTCGAGCACGACCGCATGATGCTGCGTCTCGAAGTTCGCGAGGACAACAGCCGCGCGATCCGCATCTACGAACAGGCCGGGTATCGCAAGATCGGCCGCGAGCCCGGCTACTATGAGGATGGCGAAACGGCACTTCGCTACGAAAAGACCTTGCGTGGCGACATTCCGATCGCCACCAAGGTGCCGTTTTACCCGCAGACCTGCGAATTCACCTGCGGCCCTTGCTGCCTGATGATGGCGATGGCCAATTTCGATCGCGGCTTCGTGCCGGATCCGGTCATGGAAATCCGCCTGTGGCGTGAGGCGACGACCGTCTTCATGATGTCGGGTCCCGGTGGTTGCGAGCCATTCGGCCTCGCTGTCTCGGGCTACGAAAGCGGGCTCGCGGTGGAGATCTACGTTTCCTTCTATGGCGCGTTGTTCCTGCAATCGGTACGCAGTGAGGACAAGCGCAGAGTGATGGAACTGGCCCAGGTCGACTTTCGCCGACGCGCGGAACTTTACGGCATCCCGGTGAATTACCGTGCATTCACAATCGACGATATCCGCGCTGCGATCGCTGAGGGAAAGCTGGTGCAGGTGCTGATCAGCGGCTTCCTGATGTTTGGCAAGAAGGTGCCGCACTGGGTGCTGGCGATCGGCGATGACGGCGACCATATCCTGATTCACGACCCTTGGGTCGAGGACGAAAGGCAGGAGACCATCCTTGATGCAGCCAACATTCCCGTGCCTTACGGCATCTTCATGAACATGGCGCAGTTCGGTCGCGATGGATTGCGTGCCGCCATCACTCTGGGAAAGCGTGACAGATAATGACCTGGGTCATCCTTACCGGCAGGCAGAGCGATCTCGACCAGGTGGCGACACCGCACAAGATCATCACCAATCGCGACTATCTCGCGCACCCGTCACTGTTTCGCGGCCAGCGGCCGAAGGTCATCAACCTGTCGAACAATTACGGCTACCAGAGCCGCGGCTACTATGCGTCGCTGCTGGCAAGCTCGCGCGGCCACAAGGTGATCCCGACGGTCGAAACGATGATCGACCTGTCGGAGCGCAAGCTCTATGAACACGCGCTGCCGGAACTGGAGCTGGCGCTCAACAAATGCCGCAAGGATCTCGCCGGCGTTTTTCCGCAAAAGGTCTGCATCTTCTTCGGCATCGGCCCGTCGAAAATCTGGGACCGCTTCGCCAAACTTCTGTTCGACTGGTTCCGCGCGCCGGCGCTCGAAGTCCACATCAAGGACAGCGCCGAATGGGCCTCGATCCGCAAGATCGGTTTCCATCCGCTGGCGCGGATGACCGAGGACGAGGAAAAAAGCTTCATCCAGTGCCTGGAGACCTACACCAACCGCGAATGGCGCGACACCAAGGGCCGCACGCCGGCACGCTACACCTTCGCCACGCTGGTCGACCCGCATGAGGAATTGCCGCCCTCGGAGATCTCGTCGCTGCGCTATTGGGCCAAGATCGCGGAGAAGATGGGCGTCGAAATCGAGCCGATCACCAAGCGGGATCTGGCCAAGCTCGCCAATTACGACGCGCTGTTCATCCGCGAGACCACCTCGATCTCCAACCACACCTATCGTTTCGCCCGCCGCGCCCAGCAGGAAGGCATGCCGGTGATCGACGATCCGCTGTCGATGATCCGCTGCACCAACAAGGTCTATCTCAACGAGCTGATGGCCTACAACAAGGTGCCGGTGCCGCCGACGGTGATGATCGCCGGCACCTCGGATCTCGAAGTGGCGGCGCAGACGCTGGGCTTTCCGCTGGTGCTGAAGATCCCGGATTCGTCGTTCTCGCGCGGCGTCAAGAAATGCGCCAACTTCGAGGAACTGAAGACGCTCGCCACCGCATGGCTGGAGGATTCCGACCTTCTGATCGCGCAGAAATTCATCCCGACCGAATATGACTGGCGCGTCGGCGTGCTCGGCGGCCAGCCGCTGTTTGCCGTGCATTATCTGATGGCCAAGAAGCACTGGCAGATCGTCAACCACAAGGCCAACGGCAAGCCCGACCAGGGCGGCATCAAGACCTTCACGCTGAAGGAGACGCCGGCGCATGTCGTCGAGACGGCTGTGAAAGCGGCGCGCTGCATCGGCGACGGGCTCTACGGCGTCGACCTCAAGGAGACCAAGGACGGCGTCTTCGTCATCGAGGTGAATGACAATCCGAACCTCGACCACGGCTGGGAGGATTCGGGCGAGAAGGACGAGGTCTGGGTGCGGCTCACGCAGTGGTTCCTGGAGCGGCTGGACCGGCCGGGCCGGTAATTTGATCGGGGGTAGAACATGCAGTTTATCGTGATCGAGGGTTTCACAGGCTGTGATCGCAAGGAGATCTATCGCCGCTTTCGCGACCGCGGCCGCCTGAAACCGGACGAGCTTCTCGTGCACCACAGCTGGATCGCGGCGGACATGAGTCGCTGCTTCCTGCTGGTGGAGGCCGATGACGTCACGCTGCTGCAGCGTTGGGTCATCGAATGGGCGGATCTGGTGGAATTCGAGATCATCCCCGTGGCGACAAACAAGGACATGGCTGAGGCATTGAGCGGGCACCTCTGATCATCGCCGCGTGTCCCGTCAACGCAGTGCCGGCGAGCCGACTGCGCGCCGGCACTCGTCGATCAGCCACTGGCGAAACGCGGCCACGACATCGCGCCTGGCGCTGCGCTCGGGGATCGTCAGGCAATAGGGCTGGCGCAGCTCCAGTGCCTGGGCGAGGGGCCTGACAAGCCGGCCGTCTTCCAGCGCCTCGGCACAGTAGATTCCTTGCGCCAGCGCCACGCCCAATCCCGAAATCGCAAGGTCGAGCGCTGCACGCGATGAGTTGGCCGAGAGGCCGCGCTGCGCTGCCCGGCCGGGCTCGATGCCGGCCGCCTCGAACCAGTTGTGCCAGGACGGAAAGGACGCACCAGTCGGTCCCCAGCCCGTGTGGATAAGCGGCAGACTGGCCAGGCCTTCGGGTTTGATCGTGTCCGCCAGCCCGGGCGCACACACGGGATAGACTGCGTCCTGGACGATGTCCTCGGTCGGGTGCTCGCGATAATGCGGCCCATAGGAGAGCCTGATGTCGATCAGTTCACGGTCGAACGGCACCGGGTCGTCGTCGCCTCTGAGCGATATGTCGACGGCGCCATGGCTAGAGGCAAAACCAGCGAGACGCTGTGAAAGCCAACCCATGGCCATGGATGGCGGCACCGACACCACAAGGCGCGGGCGGAACGTATCGCCGCCCAGCTGGCGCGCGACGCTGCCGATCTCCTGGAAGGCCATGGTCAGCCTGGGCAGCATCTCGACGCCGGCCTCGGTGAGGACGACGCGCCGGTTGACGCGGTGGAACAGCTTGCGGCCCATCTGCTCCTCGACCGTGCGGATGAGCTGGCTGACGGCAGCGGCCGACACCGAAAGCTCTTCCGCTGCCGCGGCAAAGCTGCCTGTACGGGCCGCAGCCTCGAAAGCTTGAAGTCCTTTGAGAGAGGGAGGTACGGCCATAATCACCGAATAGATAAGTTCAGCTTATCTAGATTGCAGAAATCGTCGTTTTTGGAAAGGTTGTTCATTGGCTACAGTGGGTTCATCAAGCTCCAGTCTGGATCGAAGCACGTGGATCATCGTGACGTAATTTCATCGTTGACGCAGGAGGAGCGCAACCGGCTGACCGCCAAGTCTGATGTTGCGGGCCTCGTTCAGCTTGCTGCTCATTGGGGCGCGATCGTGGTCGTCGGATCGCTGATCGCCGCCAAGGTGCCGTTCTGGCCACTGCTGATGCTGCCGCAAGGTATCCTCATCGTCTTCCTGTTCACGCTGCTGCACGAGACGGTTCATCGTACGGCTTTCGAGGCGCAATGGCTGAACGATGCCGTGGCGCGGGTGTGCAGCCTGGCGATCGCGCTCCCGGCCGACTGGTTCCGCTACTTCCACTTCGCCCACCATCGATACACGCAAGATCCCGACAATGATCCGGAACTGGCGTTCCCCAAGCCGGAGACATGGCGGCAATACCTCGTCCACATATCCGGCATCCCGTTATGGTGGGGCCACCTGAAGACGCTTTATGCCAACGCGGCGGGCGGTGGTCGCGAAAGCTACGTTCCGCCAAAGGGCTATGACAAGGTGCGCATCGAGGCACGCGCCATGATTGCCTTTTATGCCGTGATCCTTCTGCTGGCCGTCTATTTCCGGCTCTCGGTGCTTGTCTATGTCTGGATCTTGCCCGCTCTGTTGGGGCAGCCGTTTCTGCGCCTCTATCTCTTAGCCGAGCACGGCCGTTGTCCGTTCGTCGCCAACATGCTGGAGAACACCAGGACCACGCTGACCAATTGGCTGGTCCGCAGGCTGGCGTGGAACATGCCGTTCCATGCCGAGCATCATGCCTATCCAGGCGTGCCGTTTCATCAACTGCCGCGGTTTCATGCGCTGATCGAGCGGCATCTCAAGATGGTCGAGCCCGGCTATGTCAGCTTCCACGGCAAATACATCGACACGCTGCGTTGACGATGGCCGGCCTCAGCCGGTCTGGCTGTGCAGCGCTCGGGATTTCAATAGACGCTGGATCTCGGCGGCCGTTGACGGCACGCCGATCAGATAGCCCTGCGCCTCTGTACAGCCATTGCCGCGCAGGATGTCGAGTTGCACCTCGGTCTCGACCCCCTCGGCGGTGACAGTGATGCCAAGCTCGGCGCCCAGCCCGATGACGGTGCGAACGATCGCCGCGGCGTCACGATTGCCCAGGTCGTGGATGAACGAACGATCGATCTTGATCTTGTCGACGGGAAAACGCCTGAGATAGCCGAGCGAGGAATAGCCGATGCCGAAATCGTCCAGCGCGATGCGGATGCCGAGTTCGCGCAACTGCCGCAGCGTCCTCAGCACCGCCTCGCTTTCGTCCATTAGCACGGTTTCGGTGATTTCCAGTTCCAATCGACCGGCTGGCACGCCGGAGAAAGCCAGCGCCGAGATGACGCTGCGGGCGAAGCTGCCGCTTTTGAGTTGCACGGCCGAGACATTGACCGCGACGCGCAGGCCGGCGGGCCAGCGTGCCGCCGCCGTGCAGGCTTTCCTCAGCGCCCACTCTCCAAGCGGCACGATCAATCCGGTTTCTTCGGCGACCGGAATGAAGCTGTCCGGCGCCACCATGCCGCGTTCTGGGGAATGCCAGCGCATCAAGGCTTCGGCGCCGACGATCTCCCCGGATGCGATGTTCATGATGGGTTGGAAATCGAGGTCGAATTCCTGGCGCGGCAGCGCGGTCTCAAGGTCGACCTCCAGCGCACGCCGTGCCTGTACCATTGCGTCCATTCCGGGTTCGAAGAAGCGATACAGATTGCGCCCTTCGCTCTTCGCCCGGTAAAGCGCTGTATCGGCGTTCCTCAGCAGCGTGTCGGCATCTCCGCCGTCGTCGGGGAAAACCGCGATGCCCAGGCTGATGCCGATATGCATCTCGCGGCTCTTGTCGCGGAACGGTTTTCCGATTGTCTCGACGATGCGCTTCGCGAGTTTTTCAGCACTGGCAATGCCCTTGAAATTGAACTGGATGATGACGAATTCGTCGCCGCCGAAGCGGGCGACGACGTCGCTTTCATTATGCAGGCAGCGCTGCAGCCGCTCGGCCACGCTCTTCAGCAGCCAGTCGCCGGCCGGATGTCCCCAGGTGTCGTTGACCGCCTTGAAGCGATCGAGATCGAGCGAGAAGATCGCCAGCGGCGTGGCCGCCGTGGCCTCCAGCGCAAGGTCGAGCCGTTCGCGAAACATCGAGCGGTTGGGCAGTCCCGTCAGCATATCGTGATGCGCAAGATGGGTCATGCGCTCTTCGGTACGGCGGCGCTCCGTAACATCGTCGAAGGTCGCCACCCAACCGCCGCCGCTCATCGGCTGGCGGCTAACCAGAACCGTCCTGCCGTCGGTAAGATGCCGATAGGCCGAATGCATTTTTTTCGCCACCAGGCAGGCCTCGGTCTTGGCGACTTCGCTATCGACATCGATCTTCCGATAGATGCCGAGTTCCAGCAATCGTTCGAGCGCGTCGCGGTGCGTCGTTCCAAGCGGGAAGTCTGCCGCGGTGACGTTGTAGAGTTCTAGAAAACGCCCGTTGCGCACGATCATCTTGCCGTCGGCGTCATACATCAGCAGGCCTTGCGACATGTTGGCGAGCGCTGCGTCGAAGCGGCGGTGCTGCTCCTTGAGATCCTCTTGCGCGCGGCGCTGCTCGGTGATGTCTTCATAGATCGAGACCCAGCCGCCCAGAGCCAGAGGGCGGTGCGAGATGCTGACGATGCGGCCGTCCGACAGAGTTTCTTCGTAGGTCGACGGCTTTGCCTGATCGATATAGGGCTTGCGGATGGCGTAGAGTTCGTCGGCTGTTTGCGAGGCGATGCCGATATCGACGCTGTGGCGCAGAATGTCGAGGAACCGGATGCCGGGCCTTATCACTCTGGCGTCGAGGCAAAAGATGTTTAGGTAGTTGCCGTTGCAGATGATCATCCGCTCGTCGGCGTCGAACATGCACAGGCCGTGCGACATGTTCTCGACGGCAGCCGAAAAGCGTTGGTTCTGCTCCCGCAGTTCGTCTTCCATGTGGCGGGAGCGGTCCATGCCTTCGGCCTCCCGTTTCGGGACGGCCGAACCATCCTTGGCATCAGCGAGGGGCATGAGCGCGCCTGCGGACCGTGATCGAACGCGCTATTGTGGCCGCCGCCGGTTAATTTAACGTTTTAATGCATGTCGCCCAAAAGTGACCTCGGTTTTGGGGGAACGACATGCATAAAACAAAGACCCAAAGCGCATCGCATGATTCCGTTTCAGCGCGACGCGCTTTAGCCGATTGCGGTCGCCGAAACCTGATGCCGCGACGTCTCGATCGCCGAAAACCGTTTCAGAAACGCGTTCTGCGCCCAGGTCACCGAGCGTGGCGTGAAATCGAAGCGGTCGGCATTGAAGCCGCGCGGACGGCCGAAGAACTCGGTCGCCTCGGCGGTCGAAAAACCGGCGAGCAGCGTTGCCTCGAAATAGGCGGCGATCTGGTCGGCGCGCTTGATCTCCTTGCGCAGCGCGGCAACTGGTTCAGGCGGCAGCGAGAAACGCAGATGGATGGCGCGCTGCAACCGCAACTCACAGTCCTTGTAGCTGCCGCCCATCACCGATTTGAACGGCGAGATCATGTCGCCGATGACATATTCGGGGGCGTCGTGCAGCAGGGCCGCCAACCGGGCGTCGGCCGAAGCCTCGGGCACCAGGTCGCGGAACAGCGCTTCGACCAGCAGCGAGTGCTGGGCAACCGAAAAGGCATGCTCGCCGCTGGTCTGGCCGTTCCAGCGGGCAACGCGGGCGAGCCCGTGCGCAATGTCCGAAATCTCGATGTCGAGCGGCGAGGGGTCGAGCAGGTCGAGCCGGCGGCCCGACAGCATGCGCTGCCAGGCGCGTGCCGGCGCGCCGACGCGGTCGGCCGCCATCAGGCCTCCTCCGCGCTGACGGCTTCCTGCGGGAAGGCGAATTTTGCCCAACCGGGAATGGCCAGCGTAACCGGAACGTCCCCGGCCATGATCGGCTGGCCGGCGTCGAGCGCCGCCTTGACCCGGTCGATGCGCGCAATGGCCAGACCGGCCGTGCCGGCGGTCGAGCCGAGCTTGCCAACCGGCCTGCCTGCGACGGTCAGTTCGGTGCCGGGCACGGGTAGGGGCCGGTCGGCCGAGGCAATCAGCACGCGCCGCCTGGCCGTGCCGCGATGCTGCATGCGCGAGACGACCTCCTGGCCGACATAGCAGCCCTTCTTGAAGCCGACGCCGCCGGTTTCGTCCAGCAGCACATCGTGAGGGAAGGCGTCTCCGAGTTGGTAGTCGCTGCCGCTTTCGGCAATGCCGCCGGCAATGCGGAAGGCATGCCATGCGGCAAGATCGCTGCGCTCTGCTGTTTCACCATAGGAATGCGTGACGGCACCCTTCGGAAAGCGCGTGTCGGCTGCCGCCGTTGAATCGGATTGTGAGGGTGTTGATTCATGTCCCCACGCGACGGTGACAAATGCCTGATCGGATTCGGCAATCTCGACCTTGGCGCGCAGTTTGTAGAGCGTCAGCCGGCGTATGAAATCGTCCGATATGTCGGCCCGGCATTCCAGCCGGAATGCATTCTCGCCGGTGCGGGAGATCAAGAAATCGAACAGGATCTTGCCTTGCGGCGTCAGCAGCGCACCGGGCTTGGCTTCGCCGGGAGCCAGGATGTCGAGATCGGTGGTCAGGATGTTCTGCAAAAAATGCTCGGCATCCGGACCTGATACGGAAATGAGGGCGCGGTCTTTGAGCTGGGCAAAGGGCATGGGCGGAAAAGCAACCTGATCTTGCAAAATGGTCGGCCTTTACGTAAGCCGCTGGCACTCCCCCCGCAAGAGAGCATGGCCATGATCTACGACCTCATCCTGACAGGCGGCACAGTGGTCAACCATGACGGCGAAGGGGCTCGCGACATCGGCGTGAAGTACGGGCGCATCGCTGCCATCGGCGATCTCCGCCAGGCCTCGGCCGGCGAGACGATCGACTGCCGCGGCCTGCATATCCTGCCGGGCGTCATTGACAGCCAAGTGCATTTTCGCGAGCCGGGGCTGGAGCACAAGGAAGATTTGGAAACGGGTTCGCGCGCGGCCGTGCTTGGCGGCGTCACTGCCGTGTTCGAGATGCCCAACACCAATCCGCTGACCACCAGCGAGGCAGCGCTTGCCGACAAGGTCCGGCGCGGCACGGATCGCATGCATTGCGATTTTGCCTTCTGGGTCGGGGGCACCCGCGAGAACGCCGGGGATGTCGGCGAGCTCGAGCGGCTGCCGGGTGCGGCCGGGATCAAGGTTTTCATGGGCTCGTCCACTGGCGATCTGCTGGTCGAGGATGACGAGGGCGTCGCCTCGATCCTGAGAAACACGCGTCGCCGTGCCGCCTTTCATTCGGAAGACGAATTCCGGCTGCGCGAGCGTCTTGGCGAGCGCATCGAAGGCGACCCGGCATCGCACCCTGTTTGGCGCGACGAGATCGCCGCCTTGCGCTGTACCGAACGGCTGGTACGCATCGCGCGAAATGCCCGTGCCCGCATCCATGTCCTGCACATCTCGACGGCCGAGGAAATTGTGTTCCTCGAACGACACAAGGATGTCGCGACCTGCGAGGCAACGCCGCATCATTTGACGCTGAGCGCCGACGACTATCTCAGGCTTGGCACGCTGATCCAGATGAACCCACCGGTGCGCGCCGCGCGCCATCGCGACGGCGTCTGGCATGGCATTGCGCAAGGCATAGTCGACGTGCTCGGCTCCGACCATGCGCCGCACACGCTGGCCGAGAAGGCCAAGCCGTATCCGGCCTCTCCGTCGGGAATGACCGGCGTGCAGACGCTGGTGCCGATCATGCTCGACCACGTCAATGCCGGCCGGCTAACCTTGCAGCGCTTCGTCGACCTGTCCAGTCATGGCCCGCAGCGGATCTTCGGCATGGCCAGGAAAGGCCGCATCGCCGCCGGCTATGACGCCGACTTCACCATCGTCGACATGATGCGGCGCGAGATGATCACCAATGCGCAGGCCGGCTCGAAAGCCGGCTGGACGCCTTATGATGGCAGGGAAGTGACGGGTTGGCCGGTCGGCACGGTCATTCGAGGCCGACGTGTCATGTGGGAGGGCGAAATCGTCACGCCAGGCCAGGGCAAAGCGGTCGAGTTTTCCGAGGCATTGCCCGTCTAGGCTCCCGGATCTCTGCAAGGGCAGAGGCAGAAAGCTCAATCCCCAGCGACGAAGAACGACCACTGTCCGGCAGGCGTGATGCCGACACGGTAGAAAATATAAGCGCCGAACTGCTTCATGTCGTTGAAATCGCCAGCGGTGACGATCTTGAACAGCTCGACCCGCTGCTTGGCGTCCAGCTTGTCCAGCGGCAGGGCGAAGAAATACGGCCACACATAGAGTTCTTGTGGCGTGCCGGCATCGAGGTGGACGTAGCCGGCATTAAGCACCTCCTCCAGGATGGCCAGAATCTCCTGACCGTCTGGGTCGCCGGAGAGGCCCTTGAGGAAGGCGATGGCGTCGCCGTCTATGTCGGTCAGCGATATCTGTGTCATGCTCTCGCCCGTGCCGATCAACGGCCGCAGCTTTTCGATATCGCCGCCCTTGCAGGCTTCGACGATCAGATCGTGCATGCGCCGCACCGGTTCCGGCAGCTTGCCGAGATCGTAGACGACCTCAGGCACCGGCGTTTCCGGATCGACACGCGGTCTGGTCACGCCGCCATCCGCCGGACTGTCCGGCTCGGCTTCGGCAGGAGCAGTCGGCTGGCTGGCCGGCGGCGGTGTTCCGACCGGATTGGGCATTGGCACGGCGCTTCCGGAGGGCGACATGTCGTCGTCGGCCGGCGGCGTGACTGTCGGGGGGAGCTCTTCGCGCTTGATTTCGCTCAGTGCATACACGGGGCTGCTCGCGAGACACACAAGCAGGGGAATCGCGGCACAGCAAGCGGCGAAGGAGATGCGAAGGACCAAGCCACACGGCTTGCCTGACATCGAAAAACTCACTGCCCGTTTCTCCCTGCTTCCGGGCATGACGCCCGAGCGGCATGTTGCCGTCAAAGAACCGGACGTCGGTTCAGTGCCGCAGCCGTTCAGGTTCGAAGGCGCCAGCAATCACCTTTTCACGCATACGGTCGAGCAGGGCAAGGGCCGAGGTCTCGCCATTGGCACGCAACATCTCGCCGAAGGCGGTTTCGAGCGCTGCTTCGGCAATGATCTCGGGCTCTATCCCGGCGGAGAGACCTTCCGCCCAGGCCTCGCTGTGGCTTTCCACGGCGGTCAGGCGTTTTTCTTCCCTGACCAGCGCGTCGATGTCGTTGACACCATGTTCCATAAGCGAATGTCCACCCTTTCAAGCTGCGATCCGTCGATGTGGATCAGGCCTGATCTGTTCATTTCACACGCAGGGACAATTAAGTATTTGTAAATACGACATTTTTTTGATCGTCTTTTACAAAGCCCAATTGCCTTGTGCGAAGCTGCGTTCAGTCCGAGTCAAACTTAGCCGATTGGGGCGGCCTGCGGGGCGAAAACCTTCAGTTTGAGTTAATTCCGCTTTCGTGCGGTAAGGTTTCGTTAATACTGTTGCAGAAGTGCAACATGAGGATTGCACCAAGAGATCGCCCGGCACAAGCCGATATATCGGCTAATGCCCAGCAATGATCCGGATAGTTGTTGATGAGCGAGTGCCTAGTTGCCGTAACGCGAGGCGATATCGCGAGACAGCGTCTCGCCTTCCTTCATGTAGCGACTGATGGCTTCGGTCGCCGAGGACGTACACCTCGTATAGGTGCCGCCGAAGGAGCGGTAGCCGCGATTGAAGCTGGCAATGAAGCGGGCGCGCCGCTCGGCGTCCGGATTTTCCGAATCGAGCAGTTTTGTCATTTCGACACGCCACTGGTCGCCTTTCTCGCCGCACAGATTGCGCAGGAAATGCAGCGAGCCCAGAACCTCCGCCAGCCGCATCAACCCAGGCTCGAACGGCGATTCGGCGCTGAGCGCGGGCCGTATCGAAACGGTCGCGACGACCGCAAGACACGCGGCGAGGAGCATGGACGGACGGTTCATAAGCCTTCTTTACCCAACGGCGTGGCTCTGCCAAACAGGATAAGTCTTTGTGGCGAAACAATTTGCCGCCTGCAAGGCTGTTTTCAGGGCTTCGGCCCGTCGTCTCCGCGGGGGTCCAACAACTCCTCGGCCACGGCGAACACCGAGCCGGCGAGCGGCAATGCCGCCATCTCGCTGAGTGTATAGAAGGCCGCCGTCTCTGCGTCGTCGCTGGCTACCGCCTCGCCGCCGGCATGGGCGGCGCCGAAGACCGTGAGGAGGTAATCGACCGGGTGGCTGTCATCCCCGCCGTCAATGTGGATTTCCCGCAGCGGGCGATAATTTGTGGCGCGCAAACCGGTTTCTTCCTGAAGTTCGCGCTCTGCCGCTGCCTCCAGCGTCTCGCCGGGTTCGACCTTGCCGCCCGGAAAAGCATAGAGCCCTTGCGAGGGTTGCCGGGCTCGCTTGACCAGAAGCACGGTGTCTGCACGCACGACGGCGACCGAGACTGCCGGAAGTGTCTTGCGCGCTTCGTTCATGGTTCCCGATCCGGCGTGTAGGCAGGTCTGTTGTGGACCGCCAGCATGGGCAAGCTTTAGCGGTTGCGCAACGCCGGTTGCATCACCACTTTCAAGCTGAACCATTCGAAGGGCGCCAATCGACCATGTGCGGACGTTTTGCCTTGACCGCGACGCCGGACCAGACTGCCGCCTTGCTAGGCTTGGCGGAACTGGAGGATTTCCCGGCGCGCTACAACATCGCACCAACCCAGCCGATCCTGATGGCGGTCGCCGGCCCCCCGCGGGCGCCGGGCTCCAATTTGCCCGACCGGCAGCCAATGCTGGTGCGCTGGGGGCTGATCCCGACCTGGGTGAAGGACACACGCGAGTTTCCGCTGCTGTTCAACGCGCGCTCCGAAGGGGCTACCGAAAAGGCGTCGTTCAAGGCCGCCATGCGCCATCGCCGCGCCTTGGTGCCGGCTTCCGGCTTTTATGAATGGCGGCAAACCGGCGGCAAGAAAGGCCAGCCTTACTGGATACGCCCAAGGCATGGCGGGCTGGTCGCCTTCGCCGGACTGATCGAGACCTATGCCGAGCCGGGCGGTTCGGAAATGGACACCGGTGCCATCCTGACTATCAACGCCAATGCCGATATCGCGCATATCCACGACCGCATGCCTGTGGTGATCGACCCCAGGGATTTCGCCCGTTGGCTGGATTGCCGCACGCTCGAACCGCGTGATGTCGCCGATCTGTTGCGGCCGGCTCAACTCGATTTCTTCGAGGCCATTCCCGTCTCCGGCCTGGTCAACAAGGTCGCCAACACCGGACCGGAGATTCAGGAGCGGGGCGAGATCGGGCCGGAGCCCGAAAAGGTCAAGCGCCAGAAGCCCGGCGCGGACGACAATCAGATGACGTTGTTCTAGCTGAACTGTTCTTCAGCGACGTATGTCTGCGCCATTTGCCAGGCGCCTTTGGCGCCGGGCCGCACACCACTTCAGGCGGCGCGGGGCGACACGATCTTCTGTACCGGCTTTTTCTTCTTCGCGGTGTGAAGGAGGGCGGCGACGATCGCGGCCGGGCCGATCGCGCGGTAGTGGTTGGCCAGTGCCGGCTGCTTGGCTCGGTTGGCTTCCTGCTTGGTTCGGGGCATGTCTCTCTTCCCAGGTAACATTTTCGTGTCTGCGTTTGATGGCCGATTCTGACCAAATCGTGACGCCTGCTGATCTAGCCGGCGAATGTTTCATGACTGTGCCGACATGTTTAATAAAATGTTTCAGTGCATCATTACCTGTGATCCAGCGACGTTTTTGCCGAAACTTGAGACTTGACGGCAACACACGCCAAGGCGATAAAGCCGCCCATGAAAACGTCTTTCGCCATTTGTGGCATTTGCATTATTGGCTAGCCTCGCGCTGGTCCGGACGTTTTCGCCTCATCTTTCCCCAGATTGGACAAACGCCCCGGCCAGCAGGCTGGAGCCTGATTTGCGTTTCGCGCAGGGCTGGCTTCGTCAAATTGAGTTCTGAACCGGGAAGGCACGAATGTCCGACGCATCGCAGGGCCTGCGCCTCTACAACACGCTGACGCGGACGAAAGAGGATTTCGTCCCGATCGATCCAGACAATGTGCGCATGTATGTCTGCGGCCCGACCGTCTACGACTTTGCCCATATCGGCAATGCCAGGCCGGTGATCGTCTTTGACGTGCTTTTCCGCTTGCTGCGTCACGTCTATGGGCAGGCGCACGTCACCTATGTGCGCAACATCACCGACGTCGACGACAAGATCAACGCGCGCGCTCTACGCGACTTCGGCGGCGAGATCGCTTCCGGAACATTTTCACTCAACGAGGCGATCAGGCGGGTCACCGAAAAGACCGCCGATCAGTTCCATCGGGACGTGGCGGTTCTCGGCTGCCTGGAGCCGACGGTCGAGCCGCGCGCCACCGAATTCGTCGAGCCCCGCGCCGACGGCAAAGTCGACATGATCACCTTGATTCAAAGCCTGATCGAACGCGGCCATGCCTATGTTGCCGCGGGCGAAGTCCTGTTCGACACCGCGTCGATGCCGGACTACGGCCAGCTGTCGAAGCGCAATCTCGACGAGCAACTGGCCGGTGCTCGCATCGCCGTCGACGCGCACAAGAAAAATCCCGGCGATTTTGTGCTGTGGAAGCTGTCGTCGCCGGAGGAGCCTGGCTGGAATTCGCCATGGGGCAGGGGTCGGCCGGGCTGGCACATCGAATGCTCGGCGATGTCGGCCGCCTATCTCGGCAAGGTGTTCGACATCCATGGCGGCGGCCTCGACCTGATCTTCCCGCACCATGAAAACGAGATCGCCCAGTCGCGCTGCGCCCATGGCACGGACGTGATGGCCAACATCTGGATGCACAACGGCTTCCTGCAGGTCGAAGGTCAGAAAATGTCGAAAAGCGTCGGCAATTTCTATTCGATCAACGAACTGCTCGAGACCGAGACGTTCGGCGGCCGCAAATGGCCGGGCGAGGTGCTGCGGCTGGCAATGCTGATGACGCACTATCGCGAACCGATCGACTTTTCCGTGCGCAAGCTGGAAGAGGCCGAGAACACGCTGCGCAAATGGAAGCGGGCCGCCGACCTTGCGCCGGCCGCCGCAGGACTACTGCCCGTGCAGGTCATCGATGCCTTGTCGGACGATCTCGCAACCTATGCCGCCTTCCAGGTCTTGACGCAGTTGGCTGGCGAAGCAGCGGACGGCAACGATGCGGCGGCTGCGCTGAAGGCGTCGCTGCTCTTCCTCGGCTTCGATGTCGCGTCGGCGACGGTTGATGAAGACCACGTCGCCAAGGCAATCGCCAAGCGTCTCGCATTCATCGCCGCCAAGAACTGGGCCGTGGCCGACCGCATCCGCGACGAACTGCTGGCGCAAGGGATACAGTTGAAAGACGGCAAGGAGCCGGTCACTGGCGAGCGCATCACCACCTGGGAGGTAAAAAGATGATCGACCATCTCGGCATCACCGTTGCCGATTTCGACGCTTCGAAGGCTTTCTATGACAAGGCGATGGCGCCGCTTGGGGCCGCGCTGCTCTATATGGTGCCGCTGGAATACACCGGCGGTGAAAAGGTCGGTGGCTACGGTCGCGATCGGCCGGTGTTTTGGCTGCAGGAAGGCAAGGATGGTCAGAAGGCCCATCAGCACGTCGCCTTCACGGCGCGCAGCCGCGCCGAGGTCGATGCCTTCCATGCCGCAGCCCTTGCCGCCGGTGGCAAGGACAATGGCGGGCCAGGCCTGGGCCCGCACTATCATCCGGACTACTACGCCGCCTTCGTCCTCGATCCCGACGGCAACAATGTCGAGGCCGTCTGCCATGTCCCGGAGTGAACAGCGATGAGCCTCGACAACCGGCCGGTCTATACCGGCGGCTGCCAGTGCGGCGCGGTGCGCTTTCGCGTTGAAGGCGCGCTCGGCGACGCTTCGGTCTGCCATTGCCGCATGTGCCAGAAGGCGTTCGGCTCGTTCTATGCGCCGCTGGTTTCGGTGCGTGGCGCCCGGCTCGACTGGACGCGCGGCGAGCCGAAATACTTCCGCTCCTCCAACCATGTCGATCGCGGTTTTTGCGCCGATTGCGGCACGCCGCTGACCTTCACCGCGCCGGACGGCGTTGGCCTCGCCATCGGCGCGTTCGACAACCCGGCGGAGATCGTGCCGCTGATCCAATGGGGCACCGAGGCAAAGCTGCCTTATGTCGATACGATCCCGCAATTGCCGGGCGAGGAGACGATGGCCGACGTGTCGTCGGCCTCTTATCTGGCGGATCTCGTCTCCTATCAGCATCCGGACCACGACACCGAACAATGGCCGCCAAAGGAAAGATCATGACCGATCAGGTAAGAACCGGCGGCTGCCAGTGTGGCGCCGTGCGTTTCCGCATTCATGGAGCGCTCGGCCGTCCATCGATCTGCCATTGCCGCATGTGCCAGAAGCAGTTCGGCTCGTTCTTCGGTGCACTGGTCACGGTGCCCAGGGACGGCGTCGAATGGACCCATGAAGAGCCGAGCTATTTCCAGTCGTCGGTCAACATCGATCGTGGTTTCTGCGCCCGCTGCGGGACGCCGCTGACCTACCGGCAGCCCGGTGGACTTGAGATCGCTATCGGTGCCTTCGACGACCGCTCCGATCTTGCCCCGCAGATCCAGGTCAACTACGCCGCGCGGCTGCCCTGGGTGGAGACGATCTTCGATCAGCCCGTCCACCAGGATCCTGATTATTACAACAGGCAGGAATCCATCATCTCCTTCCAGCACCCAGACCATGAAACAGCGGACTGGCCGACCAAAGGTTTGCAGCTATGAGCAGTCAATTGCGTACGCTTTATCCCGAGATCGAGGCGTTCGATTCCGGCATGCTGGATGTCGGCGACGGCCATCAGGTCTACTGGGAGCGTTCGGGCACGAGGGGCGCCAAGCCGGCGGTGTTCCTGCATGGCGGGCCGGGCGGCACCATTTCCCCAAAACACCGGCGGCTGTTCGACCCGAAGCTCTACGATGTCATCCTGTTCGACCAGCGCGGCTGCGGAAAGTCGACGCCCAACGCCTCGCTCGAAACCAATACGACCTGGCACCTGGTCGCCGACATCGAACGCCTGCGCGAAATGGCCGGCTTCGACAAATGGCTGGTGTTCGGCGGCTCCTGGGGGTCGACGCTGGCGCTCGCCTATGCCGAGACGCATCCCGATCGCGTCAGCGAGTTGGTGGTGCGCGGCATCTACACGCTGACGCGTGCGGAACTCGAATGGTACTATCAATTCGGCGTCTCGGAAATGTTCCCGGACAAATGGGAGCGCTTCCTGGCGCCGATCCCGGAGGCCGAGCGCGGCGACATGATGGCTGCCTACCGCAAGCGGCTGGTCGGCACGGATCGCAAGGCGCAGATCGAGGCGGCCCGCGCCTGGAGCCTGTGGGAAGGCGAAACGATCACGCTTTTGCCCGAGCCGGAGACCAGCGGACCATTTGGGCAGGACGACTATGCCATCGCCTTTGCCCGCATCGAGAACCACTATTTCGTCCATGCCGGCTGGCTGGACGAAGGGCAGTTGCTGCGCGACGCGCACAAGCTGGCTGACATTCCCGGCACCATCGTCCATGGCCGCTACGACATGCCGTGCCCGGCGCATTATGCCTGGGCGCTGCACAAGGCCTGGCCAAAGGCGGATTTCCACCTGATCGAGGGCGCCGGTCATGCTTATTCGGAGCCGGGGATTTTGGATCGGCTGATCCGCGCGACGGACAAGTTTGCAGGCAAATGACCATGACCCGCGAGCGCCTCTATCTCTTCGACACCACATTGCGCGATGGCCAGCAGACCCCTGGCATCGACTTTTCCGTCGAGGACAAGATCGCCATCGCGAAACTGCTCGATGCTTTTGGCCTCGACTATGTCGAAGGTGGCTATCCCGGCGCCAATCCGACCGACACCGCCTTCTTCCAGGAGAAACGTACGTCGCGCGCCAAATTCGTCGCCTTCGGCATGACCAAACGGGCTGGGGTGTCGGCTTCCAACGATCCCGGCCTTGCGTCACTCGTGCAATCCAAGTCGGATGCCATCTGCTTCGTCGCCAAGAGTTGGGACTACCATGTCCGTGTCGCGCTCGGCTGCACCAATGAGGAGAACCTCGACGCCATCAAGGCCTCCGTCGAGGCGGCGATCGCCGCCGGCAAGGAGGCGTTGGTCGACTGCGAGCATTTTTTCGACGGCTTCAAGGCCAATCCCGATTATGCGCTGGCCTGCGCCAGGACCGCCTATGATGCCGGCGCGCGCTGGGTGGTGCTGTGTGACACCAATGGCGGCACGCAGCCCTCGGAAGTCCGCGCCATCGTCGAGAAGGTTATTTTATCAGGTATTTCAGGCGATCATCTCGGCATCCATGCCCATGACGACACCGGCCAGGCCGTGGCCAATTCCCTCGCCGCTGTCGAGGCCGGCGTGCGCCAGATCCAGGGCACACTCAATGGCATCGGCGAGCGCTGCGGCAACGCCAATTTGATTTCGATCGTACCGACGCTGGCGTTAAAACCGGCCTTCGCCGATCGTTTCGACACCGGTATTTCGGCTGAGGCACTGACCGGCATTTCCAGGTTGTCCCGCGCGTTCGACGAACTCTTGAACCGCGCCCCGGAAGCGCAGGCGCCCTATGTCGGCGCTTCCGCCTTTGCTACCAAGGCCGGCATCCATGCCTCCGCGCTGGCCAAGGAGCCGGCGACCTATGAGCATGTGCCTCCGGAAACGGTCGGTAACCGCCGCCGCGTCATGGTTTCGGACCAGGGCGGGAAGGCCAATTTCCTCGCCGAGTTGAGGCGGCGCGGCATCGAGGTGCCGAAGGACGATCACCGGCTCGACGCGCTGATATCAGTGGTCAAGGAGCGCGAGGCCGAGGGCTACGCCTATGAGGGCGCCGATGCCAGCTTCGAACTCCTGGCGCGCAAGATGCTGCACGGCCTGCCGGAGTTCTTCAACGTCACCTCGTTCCGCTGCATGGTCGAGCGCCGCTTCGACGCCAACGGCCAGCTGAAGACGGTCTCCGAAGCGATCGTCAAGGTGGTGGTCGACGGCGAGGAGAAGATGTCGGTGGCCGAGGGGCATGGCCCGGTCAACGCACTCGACATTGCGCTGCGCAAAGACCTCGGCAAATTCCAGGGCGAGATCACCGACATGGAGTTGGCCGACTTCAAGGTGCGTATCCTCAATGGCGGCACCGAGGCGATCACCCGCGTTCTGATCGAATCGCATGACGGCACCGGCGCGCGCTGGTGGACGGTCGGCGTTTCCGAAAACATCATCGACGCCTCGTTCCAGGCGCTGATGGATTCCATCGTCTACAAGCTGATGAAGAACCGCGAGATGGCCGGACTGGTGGCCGCCGAATAGGGTTGAACCATCAGCGAAAGTCCATTGATCCATCAGAACTTTGCGATGGTCTTGCCAAGGTGACTGGGCCATAGCGTTGGCCCATGGCCACTGAAGCAATTACCCTGGACGCGGATTCCAAGGCCCGGCGCGGCTTTCTGCTGGCGCTCGGCGCCTATCTGCTGTGGGGATTGCTGCCCTTCTACATGAAGGCGGTCGCTCATCTGCCGCTCGCCGAAGTCATTGCCCATCGCATCGTCTGGTCGGTGCCGATCGCCGCCGCCGTTCTGGTCTGGGCCGGCCGCATGGCGGATTTCAAGGCGGCACTGCGCTCGCCGCGCACCATCGCCATGGCCGCGCTGACGGCGGCGCTGATCTCGGTCAACTGGGGCATCTATGTCTGGGCGATCGCTGTCGACCGCACCGTCGAAACCGCGCTCGGCTACTACATCAATCCACTGGTCAACGTCGTCGTCGGCGCGCTGCTGCTTGGCGAGCGGCTCGACCGGCTGCAGATCGCGGCAGTGGTGCTGGCGGCCGTCGCAGTCGCCGTGCTGACCGTCGAGGGCGGCAAGCTGCCCTGGGTGTCGCTGGCGCTGGCGTTTTCCTTCGCCGCCTACGCCTTCTTCCGCAAGACGCTGCCGATCGGACCGAGCCAGGGATTTTTGCTCGAAGTCCTTCTGCTGTCGGTGCCGGCGCTTGGCTACATCGTCTATCTCATCGCGACCGAACAGGACCACATCTTATCCAGCAGTGGCACCGATACGGCATTGCTGATCGGCTGCGGTCCGGTCACATCGATCCCGCTGCTGCTGTTTGCGTTCGGCGCGAGGCTGCTGCGGCTGTCCACCATCGGCATCATGCAGTACATCGCGCCGACCATTGTGTTTCTGATCGCCGTGCTGATCTTCGACGAGCCTTTCGGCACCACCCAGGCGATTGCCTTTGGCCTGATCTGGACCGCGCTCGCGATGTATTCCTGGTCGATGTTCCGTGGCCGCGAGATCCGGCCGGCGGTGCCGGCTGCAAGGTAAGGGTCCCCTATGTACCTGCTGCAAATCGCCAACAAGAATTATTCCTCATGGTCGCTGCGGCCTTGGGTGTTGATGCGAGAGCTGAACATCCCGTTCGAGGAACGGCTGACGCCATTCCCGACCGCATCGAGTTGGGATCTGTACCGGCCCTTCTCGCCGAGCGGCCGCGTGCCGTGCCTGATCGACGATGGCTGGGCGGTCTGGGATTCGCTGGCCATCGTCGAATATCTGGCCGAACGCCACCATGGCGTGTGGCCTGTCGAGGCCAAGGCGCGCGCCTGGGCACGCTCGGCCGCCGCCGAGATGCATTCGAGCTTCACCGCATTGCGCGGGGCATGCCCGATGAGTTGCGGCCTGCGCGTAAAGCCATTCCCGATGTCCGATGCGCTGAAGCAGGACATCTTTCGCCTCGGCGATCTCTGGAACGATGGTCTTGCCCGTTTCAGCGGGCCGTTTCTGGCCGGCGCTCATTTTACCGCCGTCGACGCTTTCTTTGCCCCGGTGGCGTTCCGCGCCCAGTCCTATGGGCTCTCCCTCGAGGGTGCGGCTGCGGCTTATCCGGCGCAATTGCTTGCCCTGCCGGCGATGCGCGAATGGTATGCGGCTGGCTTGGCCGAGACCTGGCGCGAGCCCGACCACGAAGCGGAAGCCGCCGCCGCCGGCACCATCATCGAGGATCTTCGCGCCTCGGCGTGAAAGTCGCCGGGCGGGCGTTACATCTGTCCGAGCCGCCTGACAAAGAGATAGGTCGCGCCCGCGATCACCATCGCTACCGCCGTCACCACCCAGAAGCCTATTGGCGTGTCGACCAGCGGCAGGCCGCCGACATTCATGCCGAACAGACCCGAGATGATGGTCATCGGCAACAGCACCGCCGTCATCACCGACAGTACGTACAGCAGCCGGTTCGACTGCGTCGTCAGCTTGGCCATAAGCTCGTCCTGCAACAGCCGGGCGCGTGCCTGCAATTGTTCGCCATCATAGTGCAGCGTCTGCGCCCTGTGTGAAAGACGCGCGGCCATGTCGTTGATGCTGTCGGGCAGGTCGTTACGGTGCGAGTGGTCGAGATGGCGAAACAGATTGGTCAGCGTCGCCATCTGCCTGTGGATCACCACCAGATGCCGGCGCGCGTCGACGAGGGATTGCCGTTCATTGTGCCATGCGTCGCAGACGATGCGATCCTCGATCCCGTCGAGGCTGTCGCCGAGTGCCGCGAGTTCAGCCACCATGCCGTCAAAAGACTGGCCGACAACCGCCTCGATCAACTCGGCCGGCGAGCGCAACTTGCGCGATCCATTCTCGATCGCCTTGCGGATGTTGTCGACCGACTGCAGCGGTTGCTTGCGGGCGCCGACCAGCATCGTGTCGTTGAGCGCGAAGCGGAAATGGCCAAGCCCGCCCGCTTCCGCCGAATAGTCATGGCGCAGGTCCGGCAGATCGCCATAGAGCCAGTCGTCCTCGAGGTCGATGTGGCAGCCATGGCTGGCGGACAGGAAAGCTTCGCGCACCGGTGCTGGCAAAGCCTGATCGGCGCCGATCTCATGGCGGGCCCGCATGTTGGAAAGCTGGTAGCTGCGCCATGTCCAGTGCGCGGCGGTGGCGTCCCTGGTTCGCACGCCCTCAGCGGTGAAATGATAGATGAAGAACAATCCGTGCTCGTCGGGCAGGTAGGGCGACAGGTCGGTGCCTTCCGGGGCGAGAGTGATATCCATGGGGCGGTGCCAGATGCATGTTCCGAAATGGCACCGCACGGCGGCTGCCTGGCCTTGATTTCTAGCACGAGCGAACCCGGTTCCGTATGACGGTTTCTTGACAGCCGATCACGGTCTGTCGATCACCCACGTCAATCCGGTGGTGACGCCTTCGCCACCCCGGATTGTGCCCCGGTCAGTGCTTCGGGCCGAAGCCGGGGTAGGGCTTGAGGGGCACGATTGCGGCAATGTCCATCATGCCGGCCTTGACCAGCGGCAAGGTGGCGAGATGGCCGCGAACCTCTGCATCATCGGCGGCTTCGAGCATCATGCCGCTGCCCGGGATGTCGCCTCGGTTCCACACCTGGCGTACCGCGCCTTCGGCATAGAGCGTGCGCCGCTGTTCGGCTTCGCCGGGCAGAAGCGGAGCGAAATCGGCATCGGCAAATTTTTCGGTGTTGCGGGTGAGAAGGGCAAAGAACTGCATGGCGGTCTCCTGTGGTTGGATGGCCGAACTATCGCTCCCGCTGGTCAGACTGTCCAAGACTGGTTAGGATAAAGTTGAGACCTCAGGGGACTGGAGCCTGGAGAAAAATGTTCGACCTGCGCCAGATCAGGTATTTCGTCACCGTCGCCGAAACCGGCAATGTCGGGCGCGCCGCCGAGATGCTGCATATTTCTCAGTCGCCGCTCAGCCGGCAGATCATCCAGCTCGAGGAGCAGTTGGGTGTTTCCCTCTTTGAAAGGTCGAAGCAGCGGGTCCATCTCAACGCCGAGGGGCGCGCCTTCCTCACCGAGGCCCGCGCGCTGCTATCCGATGCGCGACGTTTGGAGGAGTTCGGCCGCAACCTGGCCAGCGGCGCCGTCGGCCGGCTCGCCATCGGCTATGTCGAAGGCGCCGTTCATGCCGGGCTTGTCGCCGGGATGCTGCGCCAGTTCCGTCGCGACCGGCCGGATTTCCATCTGCAGCTGAGAAGCCTGCGTTCTGCGGCGCAATTGGAAGGGCTACGGCAGCGGTCGCTGGATCTGGGCTTTGTCTACTCGCCGCCAGCCGATGATGACCCGGATGTCGCCGCCATGGCGCTGCGGCATGAGCCGCTGGTGCTGGCGATCCCCGAAGATGATCCGCTTGTTCAATTACCAGAGGTTGGGCCGCATCACCTTGACGGTCGCACCTGGATCACCGTCGTGCGCCAGCCGGACGACACCAATCGCGGCCAGTTCCTTGCCGCCTGCGCCAAAGCCGGCTTTTTGCCCGACATCGCCTATGAAACGGCGGATCCGCTGACCTCGCTCGGCCTTGTCAGCGCCGGCCTTGGTCTGGCGACGGTGCAAGCCAGCCTGCGCGCCGCTGCGCCGCCGCGGATCGTATTTCGCGACCTGCCGTGGTTCGACCGCACGGTTTCACTCCATCTCGCCTGGCGGCGTCAAGACCGGCGCGCGGTGATTGCCGACTTGCGGCAGGCTGCGGAGGAAGAGGGCAGTAGGGCAGTAGGGCAGTAGGGCAGGGCAGTAGGGCAGTAGGGCAGTAGGGCAGTAGGGCAGTAGGGC
>NZ_RZTB01000088.1:0-19816 GCF_003997735.1 Mesorhizobium sp. M7A.F.Ca.MR.148.00.0.0
CATCTCCCCCTCGAGGGGGGAGATTAGCTGCTGCCCGGCTTTCGCCAATCACCGACGTGACAGGAAGAACGGCAGCGTCGAAGCTGCCAATCTCCCCCCTCGAGGGGGAGATGGCCGGCAGGCCAGAGGGGGTCGCCCCATGACGCGCGCCGTCGCCCTAGCGGACATCCGTATCGCCCGTGACCGTATCGCCGGCAAAGTCGAGCGTACGCCGACCGTGCTGTCCCCGAGCCTATCCGAACAACTGGGCGTCCCCGTTCACCTCAAGCTCGAACACCGGCAGACCACCGGCAGCTTCAAGCTGCGTGGCGCCTCGAACGCCGTCGCCTCGTTGAACGCCGAACAGAAGGCGCAGGGCGTGGTCGCGGCCTCGACCGGCAATCATGGCCGCGCGCTGGCGCATGCGGCGAAGCTTGAGGGCATGCGCGCCGTAATCTGCATGTCGCGCCTGGTACCCGGCAACAAGCTCGACGAGATCCGCCGGCTTGGCGCGGAGGTCCGCATCGTCGGCGACAGCCAGGACGATGCCCAACAGGAGGTCGATCGGCTGGTGGCGCAAGAGGGGCTGATGATGCTGCCGCCCTTCGACCATCCCGACATTATCGCCGGGCAAGGCACGCTCGGGCTTGAGATGATCGAGCAGGTCCCGGATGCCGCCCTCGTTCTGGTCCAGCTCTCCGGCGGTGGGCTCGCCTCAGGGGTTGCTACAGCCATCAAAGGCGTCAGCCCCGGCACAAAAATCATCGGTGTCTCGATGGCGCGTGGCGCGGCGATGAAGGCCAGCCTCGATGCGGGCCAGCCGGTGCTGGTGGAAGAATTGCCGACGCTGGCGGATTCGCTCGGCGGCGGCATCGGACTCGAAAATCGGCTGACCTTCGCCATGTGCCGCGACCTGCTCGACGATGTCGTCCTGCTCAGTGAAGACGAGATCGCCGCGGGCATCCGCCACACCTATGCGCAGGAGCGCGAGATCGTCGAGGGTGCCGGCGCGGTCGGCATCGCCGCACTGCTGGCCGGCAAGGTCAAGTCGGACGGGCCGGTGGTCGTGCTTCTCTCCGGCCGCAACATCGACATGGACGCGCACCGCAGGATCGTCTGCGGCGAGGCTCCATCGCTTAAGGAGCGTGCCGCATGAGCCGGATGACGATCCTCACTGAGAAAGAATTGCGCAAGATCGTGACGCTCGATCTCGGTGCCGTCGCCTGCGTCGAAAACGCCTTCCGTGCGCTTGCCACTCTGCCGGTGGCAATGCCGCCGATCCTGCGGCTAGACATTCCCGAGCATCGCGGCGAAGTCGACGTGAAGACCGCCTATGTGCCTGGCATTGACGGTTTCGCCATCAAGATCAGCCCCGGGTTCTTCGACAATCCGAAGCTCGGCCTGCCCAGCGTCAACGGCATGATGGTGCTGCTGTCGTCCAAAACCGGCCTGGTCGAGGCACTGCTGCTCGACAACGGCTATCTCACGGATATCCGAACCGCTGCTGCCGGCGCCGTCGCCGCCAAACATCTGTCGCGGCAAGACTCGTCCGTTGCCGCGATCTTCGGCGCGGGCGTACAGGCCGGGCTGCAACTGGAAGCACTCATGCTGGTGCGGCCGATCACCGAGGCGCGCATCTGGGCGCGCGATGCGGCAAAGGCCGAGGCGACAGCCGGAGCCTTGCGCGAAAAGCTCGGCATTCTCGTGCGCGCCGAGCCGGACGCGGCAAACGCGGTCGCCGGCGCCGACATCATCGTCACCACGACGCCTTCAACCGAGCCGCTGATCAAGGCCGGCTTCGTTTCCGCAGGGCAGCACATCACCGCGATGGGATCGGACGCCGAGCACAAGAACGAGATCGCGCCGGCAATCCTGCGCATGGCCGATCTCTATGCCGCTGACAGTGGCCGCCAGACAAAGCGGCTGGGTGAGCTGCATCATGCAATCGCGGCGGGCGTGATGGCCGCCGAGGATGAGGTGACCGAACTCGGCCAGATCATCGCCGGCGCGAAACACGGACGGCGCTCGGCCAGCGACATCACCATCGCCGATCTCACCGGCACTGGCGTCCAGGACACGGCGATCGCCACGCTCGCTCGAGACCGTGCGCGGGTGGCCGGTTCCGGGGCCATTTTCGAAAGCTGATGCTGGCCGCAGGAGCATGATCCGGAAAAGTGGGAACCGGTTTTCTCGGACAAACGGTTTTCCGTTTGTCCAGAGATCACGCTCAAACAAGAACGACGAGTTGGATTCAAAGCTGATACCGGCCGCAAGGCCCAACAAACGAGGACCAAGAACAATGCAACCGAACCTGAGATTCTCGCGCGGCGAATATGCGGATCGCCTCGCCAAGACACGCAAGGCCATGGAGGCCAAGGGCGTCGATCTTCTTGTTGTCAGCGATCCTTCCAACATGGCCTGGTTGACCGGCTATGACGGCTGGTCGTTCTATGTGCACCAGGCGGTTATCGTGCCGCCTTCGGGCGAGCCGGTCTGGTACGGCCGCGGCCAGGACGCCAACGGCGCCAAGCGCACCGCTTATCTCGCGCACGACAATATCGTCGGCTATGCCGATCACTATGTGCAGTCGACCGAGCGCCACCCGATGGATTTTTTGGCCAGCGTGCTTGCGGATCGCGGCTGGGGCAAGCTGACAGTCGGCGTCGAAATGGACAATTACTGGTTCTCGGCGGCCGCCTTTGCGTCGCTGCAGAAGCATTTGCCCAATGCCCGCTTTGTCGATGCCACCGCGCTGGTCAACTGGCAGCGTGCGGTGAAGAGCCCGATCGAGATCGATTATATGCGCAAGGCGGCCCGCATCGTCGAGGCCATGCATCAGCGCATCTTCGACAAGATCGAGGTCGGCATGCGCAAATGCGATCTCGTCGCCGAAATCTATGATGCCGGCACGCGAGGCGTCGACGGAATTGGCGGCGACTATCCGGCGATCGTGCCGCTGCTGCCGTCGGGTGCCGATGCCTCGGCGCCGCATCTGACCTGGGACGACAGACCGATGAAGCGGGGCGAGGGCACCTTCTTCGAGATCGCCGGCTGCTACAACCGCTATCACTGCCCGCTGTCGCGCACCGTCTTCCTAGGCAAGCCGACGCAGGAATTCCTCGATGCCGAGAAGGCGACGCTGGAAGGTATGGAAGCGGGGCTGGCCGCCGCGAAACCCGGCAACGCCTGCGAGGACATCGCCAACGCCTTCTTTGGTGTTCTCAAGCGATACGGTATCGTCAAGGACAACCGCACCGGCTACTCGATCGGCCTGTCCTATCCGCCGGACTGGGGCGAGCGCACGATGAGCCTGCGTCCCGGCGACCGCACCGAGCTCAAGCCCGGCATGACCTTCCATTTCATGACCGGCCTGTGGCTGGAAACGATGGGACTGGAGATCACCGAGTCCATCCTGATCACCGAAACCGGTGTGGAGTGCCTGGCCAATGTGCCGCGCAAGCTGGTGGTGAAGGATTGATGCCGATGTCGAATCTACATCCATCACCGGTCGCGCCGACCGTCGATTTCGACTGCGACGGCATCCAGCACGGTTTCCTGCGCTTGCCCTACAGCCGCGACGATTCGGCGTGGGGCTCGGTGATGATCCCGATCTGCGTCATCCGCAACGGCAACGGGCCGGCAGCGCTGCTGACCGGCGGCAACCATGGCGATGAGTATGAGGGGCCGCTGGCCCTCTACGATCTCGCCAGGACCCTCGATCCCAAGCACGTCAGCGGCACGGTGATCATCGTGCCGGCCATGAACTATCCGGCCTTTCGCGCCGGCACGCGCACCTCGCCGATCGACAGGGGCAACATGAACCGCAGCTTTCCCGGCCGGCCGGACGGAACGGTGACCGAGAAGATCGCTGATTATTTCCAGCGTGAGCTGCTTCCCCGCGCCGACATCGTGTTCGACTTCCATTCCGGCGGCAAGACGCTGGACTTCGTGCCGTTCTGCGCCGCGCATACTTTGCCCGACAAGGCGCTGGAACAGAAAGCCTTCGACGCGGTCGCGGCCTTCGCTGCCCCGTTCTCGATGCGCATGATCGAGATCGACGCCGTCGGCATGTATGACACGGCAGCCGAGGAGATGGGCAAGGTCTTCGTCAGCACCGAGCTTGGCGGCGGCGGCACGTCGCGTGCGCAGACGGTGCGGATCGCGCGGCGCGGCATTCTCAACGTACTGCGCCATGCGGGCATTGTAGATGGTGCGGTCGAGAAGACTCGAACCCAGTGGCTCGACATGCCGTCGGGCGATTGTTTCTCCTTCGCCGAAGATGACGGCATGATCGAAACCATGGTCGATCTCGGTGAGCCCGTCGAAGAAGGCTCGGTGCTGGCGCGCATCCATTCCACCGGCCGCACCGGCATCGCCCCGCAGGAGATCCGGGCAAAAATGTCGGGCATGCTGGCGGCGCGGCATTTCCCCGGGCTGGTCAAGGCCGGCGACTGCGCGGCGGTGGTGGCTGTGCACGTCTGAGCGATTCCGCCGAGGCTTGCTCCACCCGGTTCGCGTCCATCGTCACTTGCTCTTGATCCGTTGCGGAGCCTTCGGCGCGGCGGAAAGAAGCAGCATGGCGAGCGGAGTCGACATTGCAGGAGGATGTCACTATATAGCGGCGGCTTCGACCTGCGTGCCCGAGGGCAGCACCTCGAAGCAACTGTGAATGTGTAGTGTGTTGCGCCATCTATTGTGACGGAAATCGGCTCGGAAACCGGAAAAAAGCAAATAGAAACAGTGGCGCAGCGCTGGGCGTGACCCAGCCAACGGTACCGACCCCTCCAGAATCAGAAAATGCTCTTGACCCCTCGATTTCCTATGGCTCTGTGGACCTTGGACGGCATTGGCTTGCCGGACGACCGCGACTCGGCTGGAATGGGGACATGCATCCTTTGCGGGATGTCGACGTTTATGATTACCAACCGGCTTTGCCGCCAGGGAACAGCAGTATGAGTGAACACGCCATCGAATTCTTGCGGGGATGGATCGGCGAAAAGGTCCATTGCCAGTCCTCCCAGGCAAGGATCGACAAGCAGGCCGAAACCCTGGCCAAGGAGTGCGCCGCCGAGGCGGCCGAGGTCGGCATCCCGCTGGAGGACATCCAGGAAGAAGTCGGCGATATCCAGGAACTTATCGCATCCCGGCTTGAGGAAGCGGCCGAGGCCGAGGAAAGCCAGCAGGCCCCCGGAAAAGCCGCGGAATGATCAAAGCCGCGGAATGATCGCATGGCGGCGACGTGTTCCAGCGCGTGCTTGTGGCCCGCGTTTTTGTCTTCAGCCAAACTTCTCCTTCAGCCACGCCTTTGGCAGCGCCGGCACGAAATTTCCGTCGCGTCCGGTCATATCGTCATTGGCAACCAGCGCGTTGAGGATTGCTTCCTCCACGGTCTGGATCACTGCATCGAAAAACGGATCGATATCGGTGTCCGGAATAAAATCGGCGCTGGCGGTGCGGCCGGAGGGCGCCAGCGCCGCGCTCGCATTGGCGGTCGAGAAGGCGATAAAAATGTCGCCTGAACTGTGATAGCCGAAGCCGCCGGTCATGGCGACGCCGAGCGGCACCCGGCGGGCCAGCCGCTTCATCTGATGCGGCAGGAACGGTGCGTTGGTGGCGACGACGGCAATGATCGAGCCCTTTTCAGCACGCGGTGTGCCTTCGCGGACCGCCGGTTCGAGAAGCTCCGGCCCGGCGCGCAGGCCGCGAATGGTGATATTGCGCCGTTTTCCAAAATTAGACTGCACGAAGGCGCCGACGGTGTAGGCACGGCCTTGCCATTCGACGATGCGCGACGCCGTGCCGGAGCCGGCCTTGAAGCCGAAGGTGATCATGCCGGTGCCGCCGCCGACGCTGCCTTCCTCGATAGGCCCGCCGGCGGCACCGTCGAGAGCCTGCGCAACATGCTCTGACGTCAAATGGTGGCCGTTGATGTCGTTGAGGAAGCCGTCATAGGTCTCCGCCGCCACCGGCAGCCCCCAGCCGCTGTCGAGCGCTGCCGGCAGCACGCTTTGCATCCAGCGCAGCGTGCCGTCGCGTGAGACACCGCAGGAATGGGTGTTGGTGATGGTGATCGGGAAGTTGAAAGCGCCGGTTTCCTCGACGATGTGCGAGCCGGTCAGTTCGCCGTTTCCGTTCTGGCTGAAAATGCCGGCGAAGACCGGCGTGGCGAGGTCGGCGAGCGGCCTGGGTAGGATCGCGGTCACGCCGGTGCGCACCGGTCCCTCGCCGACGACAAGCGCGCCATCGCCCGAAATCAGCGTAGCGTAGCCGACCGTCACGCCGGGCACATCGGTGATCGCGTTAAACGGTCCGGGCCGCCCATCGAAGCCGATGCCGAAATTTCGCGCGCGCGGTTTGCCTGAGGGCGTTGTCAGATGATGCGGATTGTCGGTCATGGTCTCAGAACAGGGATCCCTGATTGCCCGGCTCCTTGGCCTTGGCCGCCGGCTTGGCCACGGCTTTCGGTTTTGCCGTGCCGGTGATCGCCACCGCATCGGCGATGCCGTCGGCGAACTCCAGCGAAAGCGCCATCCCCGACGCCACGTCGGCAGCCTGCTTGACGACGGCGCCATCCGCATCCCTCACCAGCGCAAAGCCGCGGGCCAGGACGGCCTTGTGCGATAGCGACGCCATCAACCTGTCGGCCTGGACGACACGGCCGCGCAGGCGCTCCAGCCTGAGCACCACTGCTTGCGTGCCGCGTCTTGTCAAAGCTGTCAGCAAATCCCTCTGCACGCGTTGCCGCCGTGCCGTCGGCTCGATCGTGATGCGGCCTTGCAGCATCGCCAGTTGCTGCTTGTGCCGCTGCAGCGATGCCCTGGCACATTTTGGCAATTGATCCGCCGCTCGGTTAAGCTCCGAACGCCGGGCTCTTGCCAACGCGCGCAGTGCCCCTTGTGCTCGCAAAAGATTGCGTTCGTTGGTGCGCCGCGCCTCGGCAATGCGCTGCGACAGCATTGCCGGTGTCAGCTTTACGGCAAAAAACCTTGCACGCTTGCGTTCGGTGGAGACCAACAGGCCCCGGCCGAGCCTGGATGTCGCCTCGTCGAGGCGTCGCCGCGGCAGCGCCAGCAATTGATCGGGCGAGGGCAAAGCCCGGGCGGCGGCACGGGCGGCCTGCCGCTTGCGTTCGAAATTGCGCAGGACCGCCGCTTTCAGCCGCGCACCGAGACTGGCAAGCGTTGCTTCGAGATCGGCCTTCACCGGCACGGCGATTTCGGCTGCACCAGTCGGTGTCGGCGCCCGCACGTCGGCAACGAGGTCGATCAGCGTCCAGTCGGTCTCGTGGCCGACAGCCGAGATCACCGGAATGCCGGAAGCAGCAACCGCGCGGGCGAGCGCCTCGTCGTTGAACCCCCAGAGGTCTTCGAGGCTGCCGCCGCCACGCGCCACGATCAATAGATCGGGACGCTGGATGGCGCCGTCCCATGCCAGCGCGTCGAAGCCGTTGACCGCGGCGGCGACTTCCGCGCCTGACGTCTCGCCCTGAACACGCACCGGCCAGACCAGGATGTGCAGCGGAAAGCGGTCCTTGATGCGGTGGATGATGTCTCGGATGACGGACCCCGTCGGCGAGGTGACGACGCCGATGACGCGCGGCATGAACGGCAGCAACCGCTTGCGGCCGGCATCGAACAGCCCCTCGGCCTGTAGCCGCAGCTTGCGCTCCTCCAGCAGCGCCATCAGCGCGCCGGCGCCGGCAGGCTCCAGATTGTCGATGACGATCTGGTAGTTGGACTTGCCGGGATAGGTGGTGAGCTTGCCGGTGGCGATCACCTCCATGCCCTCTTCGGGACGGAATTTCAGCCGGCTCATCGTGCCTTTCCAGACCACGGCGTCGAGACGGGCACGGTCGTCCTTCAACGCGAAATAAGCATGACCGGACGAATGCGGTCCTCGGTAGCCTGATATTTCGCCACGCACCCGCACATTGCCGAAAACGTCCTCGACCGTGCGCTTCAGCGCGCCGGAAATCTCGCTCACCGTGTATTCGGCGGCGTTGGTGCGTGATTCGGATGCTGCTTCGCTCATCGGTCGATTGGGGAACGGTTGGGCGCCCGCGTCAAGGCGGTTGCGTCGGGCCAGCCGTTCATAACCCGCATACCTGACCCCTACCAGCCGGGCAGGATCTGGTTCGGCTTGGTTCGCCGCAGCTTGGTGAAGGCGAGCGTCGCGAAATCGAATGTCCCGGGGTCTTCACCGACCGGCACGGAGATGTTGTCCAGGCTTTCCGAAATATGGCGGGCGAGCGCATCGACGATCTCCGGCCGCGACGTCTGGCCGCGCATGATGCCGATGCGGCAATCGGGCAGGGCGCCGAAGCCGTCGGCTTCGCTCAGCACCCGCATGCCGGGCCGCAGCGCGCATTCCGGCAGCACCGAGATCGCGAGGCCCGAAAGCACCGCGGCGGTGATGACGGTGGCCGAGAAACTGGTGAACAGGATGCGATAGTCGCGATTCTGCTGGTCGAGCACATCGACGGCGGCGCGCCGCCAGATGCAGTTCGGCCGGCCGAAGGCCATCGGCAGCGTTTCCTGCTCATGCGTCGCATGGTTGGCCGAGGTGACCCACAGCAGCGGTTCGCGCCGCACCACCTCCGACTGGCCGCGTACGTCGTTGTGAGTCACCAGCGCGAGGTCGAGATTGCCGCGCTTGATATGCTCGACCAGCCCCGGTGTCGGCTCGCAGATGACGGTCAGTTCGACGCGCGGATTGGAGCGCGTGAACCGCGCCATGATCTCGGGCAGGAAACGGTCGGCATAGTCGTCGGGCGTGCCGATGCGGATCGTGCCTTCGAGCCGCCGGTCGTCGAAGGCAGCCAGCGTCTCACGGTTGAGATAGAGCAGCCGCCGCGCATAGGAAAGCAGCTTGTCGCCTTCCTCGGTCAATCTGTTGGTGCGCCCGTCTTTTTCGAACAGCGGCTTGCCGAGCCGCTCCTCCAGCCGACGCATCTGCATCGAAACCGCCGACTGGGTCCGGTGCACCTCTTCGGCCGCCCTGGTGAAGCTGCCGGTATCGGCGATCGAGATGAAGGTCTGCAACTGATCGAGATCGAGCGGCGATTTCATCGACATGATCCATCACTGGTGTTGATGGTAAAGATTAGAAACATTCGTTGGATTAATCAATCGGCCGATGGCAAATTGGCATTGTCCACATGAAGGCATGTGAATCGAAGCCGGAACGGCCGCTGTTGCCAGCGCCGATCGCCTGGTTTTGCCCGTTCGAGTCTGAAGGAGACCGACAATGACCACGTTCGATTTCGCCACCGAGACCTCGCGCATCACCTCGCGTCCGGCCGTTGCGACGCGCGTGGCCAACACCGTCTCCAACGTCTACCGCGCTTGGAAAAACCGCCGCGCCTTCTACCGTCTTGGCGAGATGTCGGACGCCGAACTCGCCGATATCGGCCTGACGCGCGGCGACCTGCACGTCGCCATCGACGTGCCGTTTGGCCGCGACCCGACGGCGATGCTGCGCGAAATCGCCAGCGATCGCATCGAAACGATCGAGGACATCGCTCGCAAGGTGGCCTGATCTGATGCTTGTTGTTTGGGTTGCCGCGAACCTTTTCGGGGTTCGACGCGACTGACGAGTATGCAGGCTCCCACTCCCTGCCGGATCCCCCCGGCCCGCCTGCACTCTGCCCGGTCCTCCCAGGACCGGGCTTTTCCTTTGGCTGTCAGGCGAATGCCAGCTTTCGCGATGGCCTTGGTATCGATCTGCCGAGCTCATGCGCGGCCTCTATCCAAGATGCTATGGCGTCCTGGACATTAGCGATGGCCTCTTCAGGAGTGTCGCCATCACTCACGCAACCTGGCAGATCAGGCACCAAAGCCGAAAAACCGCCTCCATCCTCCGCAGAAAGTGGCGCAATGACGACCGGATATTCAAGTCTGTCCATCATGTCTCTTTGCCTCGTCGATAAATGCCACGAGCTTTCGGATATATACGGGTTTGATCGGGCGTTTGAAAGGCACAGTCAAAATATCGGTCATTGCCGAATGATAGACCTTGTAGTGTGAACCGCCTGACCTTGGCGGCACGCATTGGACACCAGCTTCGTCACAAACCGCCTTCACATCGGCTATCGACCAGTCGCCGCGCGGATTGCGGCGCATCTGCTCCAGTCTCTTACCCACGGATGTCGCCTACCGTCGGTCCATATCCCGCTTGAACTGGTCGAAGATCGTCTCGACTCCCTTCTGGTAGTCGTCACGCTGCTGGGCGCCGGTCTCGAACATCTTGCCGAACAGGTCGTCGAACGGATTTTTCGGCCTGCCGCTCGGATCGGCCTGTGGCTGCGGTGCCTGACGCTGCTGTGGGGGCGCTTGAGGCTGTTGCGGCGCCGGCTGTCCGCCAGGGATGCCGCCTAAGCCACCGCCACCTTGCCGCAGCATCTCCTCGAAGATTTTCCCCAGCGGATTGTCTCCGTAGGGGCTTTGTGTCTGCTGCGGCTGCGCCCGCCCTTGCGGCTGCGGCTGAGGCGCGCCACCGCCGAACATGTCCTGCAGCACCTTGCCAAGTGGGTTTTCGCCGTAGGGATTGGGCTGCGGCTGCGGCTGGCTTTGCGGCTGTGGCTGAGGCGCACCGCCGCCGAACATGTCCTGCAATACCTTGCCGAGCGGGTTGTCCATCGGGTTCTGGGGTGCCGGCGCCTGGCGCGGCTGCGGCGCCGGGGCCTGCATGCCGCCGCCTTGCCGCATCATCTGCTCGATGATCTCGCCCAGCGGATTGTTGCCGCCGCCGCCAAAGCCGCCGGCGGCCTGCATCTGATTTGTCGTCTGCTTGAACAGCCCGCCCATGACCATCGAGGCGATGGCCGGCAGCATCTGCTGCAGGATCTGCTGATTGACGCCGCTGGCTTGCGCCGCCTGGCTGGCCACGGCGCGAGACAGGTCTTTCGAGCCGAACAGGTGCCCGAGAATGCCGTTGCCCTCATCGACGCCTTGCGGCGAGAAGGCCCGGGTTGCGTCCTCGAAATACTTGGCGTGCTGGCCGCTGGCCATCGCCGTCATGAAGGCGCCGAGCCCGTAAGGGTCGGCTGTGTTGCGCTGCAGCCCCTGCGAAAAGGCCGGCAGCAATGCGGCGACCGCGGCTTGCGTCTGCTGCATCGAAAGCCCGTATTGCTGGGCAAGGGCCTGCATGCCGTTGCCGTTCTGGGCCTGTGTCAGCATGTCGAACAAGGAAGGCATTGGTCTCTCCTCCGGAAATCCTCGCCGAAGAAGCCTAGTTTGTTTCCACTTCCGATTGAAGCGACTTTTGCCGGCCGGTCAGCTTTGCCAGATCCGAGGGTTAATAGGCGTATTCCATGAACACCGGCTCGATCGAGCCGCCCCAGCGCGTGTGGTAGGCCGACAGCATCTCCTCGGCGCTGGTTGTGCCGCGCGCCACGACCTCGTCGAGCGTGTTGAGGAACGAGGTCTCGTCATAACCGTCGCGGTTCTTCTTGCCACGGTTCTTCAGGCCCATGCGGGAAATGACCATCACGTCACGCGCGATCTCGCGCAGCGTGGTGTTGCGGAACGGTGCGGAAATGCCTTGTTCCGGCACGGCGTTGCGCATCGCCAGCGTTTCTCCATACGTCCAGCTCGACGTCAACGCCTCGGCGGCATCGAGTGCGGCTTCATCATAGAGCAGCCCGACCCAGAACGCAGGCAGCGCGCAGATGCGCCGCCATGGCCCGCCATCGGCGCCGCGCATCTCAAGGAAGCGCTTCAGCCGCACGTCCGGGAACAGCGTCGACAGATGGTTCGCCCAGTCGCCCATTGTCGGCAGCCCGTCCGGCACCTGATTGCGCGCGGCACCGGCCATGAACTGACGGAAGGTGATGTGCGTCATGTCGTGATAGTGGCCGTCGCGGATGACGAAATACATCGGCACGTCGAGCGCCCATTCGACATAGTCGGCGAAACCGAAATCGGGCGAGAAGCAGAATTCGAGCAGGCCCGAGCGCTGGTTGTCGGTGTCGCGCCAGATATCGCCGCGCCAGCTCTGCAAGCCGTTCGGGTGGCTTTCGGTGAAAGGCGAATTGGCGAACAATGCCGTCGACAGCGGCTGCAGCTTCAACGACACCTGCATCTTGCGGCGCATGTCGGCCTCGCTCTCGAAGTCGAGATTCACCTGGATCGTGCAGGTGCGGTACATCATGTCGAGGCCCTTGGTGCCGACCTTGGGCATGTAGCGCGTCATGATCTCATAGCGCGATTTCGGCATTTTCGGCGTCTCGGCCAGCGACCATTTCGGGCTGCCGCCGAGGCCGAGGAAACGGATGCCCATCGGCTCGGCGATCTCGCGCACCTGCGCCAGATGGGCGTTGCCCTCGCGGCAGGTCTGGTGGATCGTTTCCAGCGGTGCGCCGGAAAGCTCGAACTGGCCGCCGGGTTCCAGCGAAATCGCACCCTGACCGGTCGGCTCGACCAGGCCGATGATGCGGCCGTCATCGACGATCGGATCCCAGCCGAGCTTTGACTGCATGCCTTCGAGAATGGCGCGGATGCCGCGCTCGCCGCCATAGGGGACCGGTGCATTGCCGTCGACATAGAAGGGGAATTTCTCGTGCTCGGTGCCGATGCGCCATTTGTCGCGCGGCTTGTTGCCTTCGGCCAGATGCTCGACGAGTTCGTCGACACCTTCGATCGGGCGGAAATCGGTCGTATCGCGCGCCATGATGGTACCCTCAGAGGCGGCCGGATGACCGCCGGCAGTAAATGGACGAAATGTCAGCAGACGATCAAGCGAAAAATCCTGAGCCACAGGTCAACAGGAATTGAACGTTGCTGGAACTCTGCATCCCTTGCAAGGGATGACGTCTCACCAGTCTCCGACAGTTGCCTGCATCACCGCGAGCGCGGCCACCGCCGCGGTGTCGGCGCGCAGGATACGCGGGCCGAGCGGAATGGCGGTGACGAAGGGCAGGGCGCGCAGCATCTTGCGCTCGTCGTCGGAAAAACCGCCCTCCGGCCCGACCAGCAGCCCAAGCTTCTTTTCCTTGACCGCCTGCAGCGCGGCCAGCGGATTGTTGGTCGAAGCATCCTCATCGCAGAAGATCAGCCGTCGCTCTGTGTCCCAACCGGTCAGCAGGCGGTCGAATTTTTCGGCTTCGCGCACCTGAGGCACCGCCAGGATGCCGCATTGTTCGGCGGCTTCGACGACATTGGCGCGCAGGCGATCGATCGACGGCTTGGCCACTTGCGTGTGCTGGGTGATGACCGGCTGCAGGATGCCGGCGCCCATCTCGACCGCCTTCTGCACGAGATAGTCGAGCCGGCCCTGCTTCAGTGGCGCAAAGCAGTAGACGAGATCAGGCAGCGGCGGCTGCGGCCGCTGCAGCGCTGACACCTTCAGCCGCACCGCCCTTTTCGTCTTCGCTGATATGGCCGCTGACCACTCCCCGTCGCGGCCATTGAACACCAGGATTTCGGCGCCTTCGCCAAGCCGCAGCACATGCAGGAGATAGTGGCTCTGCTGTTGGCCAGCGTCGAACTCGACATCCGGCGCGAGATCGTCGGGCACGAACAGACGTTGCATCTTGTAATTGGCGCGCATCGCCGAGGAATGAGCGAGCCGGCCGCCGGCGTCAAGCCTCGGCGGTAGGATGCCACACCGGCCGAAAGCCATGCCGCAGCACGGCGAGCGTCGTGGCCGGCGTCAGCAGCGACAGCGTCCTGCCTTTGAGCAGGCCGAAATCTGCGGGTGGGCCATATCCCGCAAACGACCAGCGCAGCGTCTTGCCCCTACGCAGGGCATAAACAGTGCGACCATCCGCAACCATGGCGCCGTCCGGCAGGCCGGCAAGGTCTTCAACAGCAATCCCTGGCGGCCTGCCGCCCGAGGCCAGCCGCTCCTTGTGCAGCCGCTTGTCGACCATCGGCGCGCGCGGTTCGGCAATGCCGAACGCGTCGCCGAAGCGGCCGACGAAATCCCTGGCCCGTTCGCGCTGGCAAAAGAAGCAGGGGCGATGCCCGGCCGCCAATGCCGTCACCTCGTCGAGGAAGAACAGTTCTGTCCAGCCCGCTTTGCCGCCCTTCCGGTTGCGGCCCATCGGTTCGCGCCGCACATCGCGGAATTGGCGGACGCAGATGATCCAGGCCGGAAGCGCCCAGCGCTTTTTCTTGAGCGTCTTTGTCTCGGGGTCGTGGATAATGCCGCGATTGCCGGTGAACATGCCGCGATCGGGCACAGCGCGGATGGTACCGAACGGATCGACCCGGTTCTGCAGTGGCATAGTTTTCTCTCCGGACACGCATCTTGGCTGCAATGCGAGCGGCATGATATCGCTCCTCGCATCTTTTCATGTCAGCAGGGTTTTGTGATGCGGGTGCTGGTGGTCCAGAACTACGACAATACCGGCCTCGGCCAAGTCGGCGCAGCACTTGCGGAAGCGGGTGCCGATCTCGACCTGCGTCTCCCTTACAAAGGCGATCCCCTGCCGGATGACGCGGCCGGGCATGATGCCATGATCGTGCTCGGCGGCGGCCAGAACGCGCTGGCCGACGATGAGTACCCCTATTTCCCGGCACTGCTCGAACTGACCCGCGACTTTGCCGACAAGGATCGCGCCGTGCTCGGCATTTGCCTGGGCAGCCAACTCGTCGCCCGTGCCTTCGGCGGCGAAAACCGCATCGGGGGCGCCAATGAGTTCGGCTGGCACGGCGTGTCTCTGACGGCGGACGCCAAGGGCGATCCGGTGCTGGGCGCGTTGCCGGAGAAATTCCCGATCTTCCAGTGGCATGACGACACCTTCGTGCTGCCTGAGGCCGCCGTGCGGCTTGCCGGCAACGATGTCGCCGAGAACCAGGCATTTCGCGTCGGCCGCGCCGTCTACGGTTTCCAGTTTCACTTCGAGGCCGACCGGCCGATGGTCAAGGACTGGAGTACGTCCTTTGCCCCGACCATCGCCGCTCGCCATCCCGACTGGGCCGGCAAGCTCGATGGCGAAATGGCCCGCAACGGGCCCGATGCGGATGCTGCTGGCCTCGCCATTGCCCGCGCCTGGGTGGCGACCATTTGAGCGTTGGTCTCTCCGTACCCTCCAGCGTGGCATAATTGGCACGTGGCGGTGAAACCGCCTGGGGAAAACCGTTTCGTTCTTGGCTTGTGTCCGCCCGCCATCCTAGAAGGCGCGCGCTCTGCATCTTCTGTGCAACGGCTATGAACCTTTTGTGTGACCCGCGCGACACACCGTTGATACAGAACATGCCTAGAAGCGCAAAATCGTCGAAACTTTGAAGCGAATTCTTCGTTTCAACGCATTGGTAACCGCCTGGTGCACAGATGCAGAAAGCTCAACAAGAGATGACCTCCGTGAAAGCAGCGTTTCTGTCCTTTGCCATGTTGTCCGCCATCGTGCTGTGCGGTCTCGGCATCTATGCCGCCGACGCAGCCAACAACCACAACGCCGTCGACGGTTACGGCGTCACCGCCTCTCTGCGCTAAAAGCGGGAAGCGTCTTTCGCGTCCTCCGACGGGCGACGCTCAAGCTTCCTTGATCGTCATTGTCAGGATGCGTTTGTCCGCGCCGTCGACGACGAGCGCGCTCAGCATGCCTGATTGCCAGGCAAGCGTGTCGACGTTGACGCGGTTGGCCATCACTTCCGCCTCCGGCACCGGCGTGTGGCCGTGCACCACGATCTTCGGATAGAGGTCGGGGTGGTTATGGAAGACGTCGCGGATCCAGATCAGATCCTGCGGACTTTGTTTTCCTAGAGGAGTGCCCGGCCTGATGCCGGCATGGCAGAAGAAGAAGTCCCCGAAAGTCACGGAGAACGGCAGCGAACGCAGGAAATCGATGTGGCTTTGCGGCACGGCCTCGACCAGGGCCTGATGTCCTCTGCGCACGGCCGATTCGGCCTTGCCGAACCATAAGCTTGTGCCTTCACTGATCGCCACGCCGTAAGACTGTGCCGTTTGGATGCCGCCGAACCGGATGAAAAGTCCTTCCGGGTCAGGGGTCTTGAGAAAGTCGAGAAAGCCGATGTCGTGGTTGCCGGTCAGCATCAGGTGACGAGGGTCGCGCTCTTGCGCCTCGATCAGGAAATCGATGACGCCCTTCGAGTCCGGCCCGCGGTCGACATAGTCGCCAAGATGGATGACGCGCCAGTCGGCAGGTGGGGCCTGCTCGATCTCGGCCCTGATGCGCCGATGCATGGCGGCCAGCAGGTCGAGCCGGCCGTGGACGTCGCCGATCGCGTAAAGACGCACACCTTCCGGCCCATGCGCGTCGAGAAAATGGATGCCGGGTTCTGCCAATTTTTCGGTGTCTCCGTGGTCGTGCGGTCACGGGCTTAGCGCCGGAGCTGGTCCTTGCCCATGTCGGTGACAAGACGCTTTCCGCACAGGGCCAGCGTGATGTCCATCTCCTTGCGGATGATTTCCAACGCCTTGGTAACCCCTTCCTTGCCAAGCGCACCCAGGCCGTAAAGAAATGGCCGGCCGATATAGGTTCCCTTGGCACCTAGGCAAAGCGCCTTCAGGACATCCTGGCCGGAGCGGATGCCGCCATCCATATGCACTTCGATCGTGTCGCCGACCGCGTCGGCAATCTCTTCCAGAACGCCGATCGACGACGACGCACCATCGAGCTGGCGCCCGCCATGGTTGGAAACGATGATCGCGTCGGCGCCGGTCTTGGCCGCCATCAGCGCGTCCTCCTTGTCGAGAATGCCCTTGAGGATCAGCTTGCCGCCCCAGCGCTCCTTGATCCAGGCGACGTCCTTCCACGACAGATGCGGGTCGAACTGCTCCGTCGTCCACGATGCCAGCGAGGCCATGTTGCCGACGCCCTTGGCGTGGCCGACAATGTTGCGGAAGGTCCGCCGCTTCGTGCCGGCCATGGCGGCGCACCAGTGCGGACGGATGGCCATGTCGATGATGTTCGTCAGCGTCAGCTTGGGTGGCGCCGAAAGCCCATTGCGGATGTCCTTGTGGCGCTGACCGAGAATCTGCAGGTCGAGCGTCAGCACGAGCGCCGAGCATTTCGCCGCCTTTGCCCTGTCGATCAGGTTGAGCACGAACTCCTTGTCACGCAGCACATAGAGCTGAAACCAGAACGGCTTCGTGGTTACCGAGGCGACATCCTCGATCGAGCAGATGCTCATCGTCGACAAGGTAAACGGCACGCCGAATTCCTCCGCCGCCTGCGCCGCCAGCATCTCGCCATTGGCGTGCTGCATGCCGGTCATGCCGGTTGGCGCCAATGCCACCGGCATCGACACTTTTTCGCCGATCATCGTCGATGCCAGCGAACGGTTGTCCATATCGACGAGCACGCGCTGGCGGAACTTGATCTTCTGAAAGTCCTCTTCGTTGGCCCGATACGTGCTTTCGGTCCACGAACCGGAATCGGCATAGTCGAAGAACATCTTCGGCACGCGCCGGCGGGCGAGGTCCTTGAGGTCGGCGATGGTCAGGATCTGGCTCATGGGCTTCCCGTTTCGATAGCTAGGAGCGTTTGCGTGCTGGTTCTGTATCGGTGGCGTCGACGCGCTGTTTCAACCTCAGTCGCGAAACGCGCTGCCAGTCGCCGCTGCGCTCGGCCTCCGCCATCGACCGTTCGACATAGGTGATGTGCTCCATCGCCGCTTGCCGGGCAGCATCCGGATCGCCGGCCTTCACCGCCGCATGGATCGCGCGGTGCTGCGCCAGCAGGGCGTCGCGCGCGCCTGGCACGGTGAACACCAGCAGCCGGTTCTGGAACACGCCCTCCGACAACAGCCGGTAACAGGAGCGCAACGTGTGCAAAAGGATGATGTTGTGCGCGCATTCGCAGATCGCGTGGTGGAACTCGACATCGATCTCGGCCTCGTCGTCGAAGTCGCCGGTCCGGTGCGCATCGTCCATACGTGCCATGATCTTGTCGAGCAGCGCCATGTCGTCCGCAGTGGCGCGCCGTGCCGCGTATTCAGCCGCGACCCCTTCGATCTCGCGGCGATATTCCAGATAATCGGTCACTGCCTTGCGGTGCATCGAGATCAGGTCCGTCACCGGTTTGGTGAAGAGCTGGCCGATGACATCGGCGACATGCGTGCCGCCGCCGGGCCTTGTCGTCAAAAGGCCGCGTCCTTCCAGTGACTTCAGCGCATCACGCAGGATCGGCCGGGATACGTCGAACTGGCGTGCAAGCTCGCGCTCGCCCGGCAGCCGGTCGCCGGTGCGCAGCACGCCTTCGAGGATGAGGCTCTCGATTTGCTGCACCACCTCGTCGGCGGTGCGCGAATGCTCGATCCTGGAAAAAATGTCGCTCAACAGAATGCCTGGAAGGTGAACCGGTGTCGCAGAATAGAGCCTGCCTCGCCAACTGGTCAAATTATTTATCCAATTGACAAAAGCGCGCGGATTTTCCGCCCGATGCCATCATCTTCGGCTACCTTTGCCGTTTGCGTCATCAGGCCATTGGCACTAGAGGGACGCGCGTGCAAGAGGTTCAAGGAAACCCAGGGAACAAGCCGTGTCAGACGACCCGTCCGATCTCGAATTCCAGCCGCGCGCCAAGGGCAGCGTCATGGGCTTTCCCGCGCATGAGGGCCGGCCCGGCGCACTCGGCGAGGTTCATGCCCGGCCGCACCCGCTGATCGAAAAGCCACGCGTCCTGATGCAACTCGCCTTCATGACGGAGGGTGGCTCGGGCGTCGACCACGCGGTGCTTTCCGAATTGTCGCGGCGCCTCGGCATCGCCGCGCCCGACCGCCAGGCCCGCCATCATGCCATGAAATGGGGCAAGGGCTCGCTGCGCTGGGAGCGTCACACCGAGTTCTCGACCTATTTGTGGGAAGGGCCGCTTTCCGAAAGCGGCAGGACGCAGGAGGACTCCCCCTTCGGCAACGGGTTTTCGCCGCCGGGAACCTGCATCTCCGGCATCAGGCTCGAAATCCGCAAATGGACGCAAGCGAGCGAGCAGCTGATAGCCGGTTTCGATCCGACCAGCCTGTGCTACTCGCTGGTCGAGCGCGGAAACGCCGCCATCGTCACCGATTTTCGGCAGGATGGCGATGGCCTGACGCGCATGCTGCTGCTCGATCGCGGCTTGACCCCGGCGCGTACCGGCGCGTTGTCGCAGCGGCTTATCGACATCGAAACCTATCGGACGCTGGCCATGCTCGGCCTGCCGCTGGCGCTGACCTTGTCCGGCCGCGCCCGCCGCATCGAAGACCGGCTGGCGCAGACCACGCTGGAGATGAAGGTCGCCGGGACTCGTGACAGCCAGACCTTGCTGGCCGATCTGACCGAACTTGCGGCGGAGTTGGAGGCGGACGCGGCGTCGAGCCTTTACCGTTTCGGCGCCAGCCGTGCCTATGACGGCATCGTCGGCGAACGGCTGGAGGCGCTCGAGGAAGAGGCTGTGCCCGGCTATGACACATGGCGCGGGTTCCTGCAGCGCCGGGTGGCGCCCGCAATGCGCACCTGCCGCTCGGTCGAGGAGCGGCAGGAAAATCTGTCGCGAAAACTGACCCGCGCCACGACACTGCTGCGCACCTGGGTCGATGTCGAGGTCGAGAAACAGAACCGCGACCTGCTTGCCTCGATGAACAACCGCGCCCGCCTGCAACTGCGGCTGCAGCAGACCGTCGAGGGGCTCTCGGTCGCCGCAGTTTCCTATTATGTGGTCGGCCTTGTCGGCTATGTCGCCAAGGGTGCCTCGATCTTCGGCCATGCCTTCGCGCCGGAGATCATTACCGCTGCTTCGGTGCCTGTCGCCATCCTGCTGGTCTGGTGGGGCGTACGCCGCGTGCGCAAGATGCACTCCGAACCCGGCAAGCCGCCCGGCGAATAGATCTGCTCACCCTCCCACTTATGGGGTGGGGGTCCTCGTAGAGCGCCGCGCGGGGGAGGGTGAGAC
>NZ_RZTB01000088.1:19825-24966 GCF_003997735.1 Mesorhizobium sp. M7A.F.Ca.MR.148.00.0.0
CGCTGCGGAAGCTTGCCTCAGCCTTGATGCCGGATTCCCAACCATCACAGGATTTGCACCCAACGCGCTTCACTGGTAAAAGATTTTGACCAGTCAAGAAAAATGAGGCTGCTGATGTCCGGCCTGGCCATGCCGAAACCAGACGACGCCACGATGCGCCGGCGCGACGAGATCGTCGCTGACATGCGCATCATCGTGCCGGGTGAGGGCGTCGTCGACGCCGCCAATTCCATGCGCGCCTTCGAGAGCGACGGCCTGACCGCCTATCGGCAGCTGCCGCTGGTTGTTGTTCTGCCGCAAACCGTGGCGCAGGTGTCGCGCGTGCTGAAATACTGCAACGATCGCAACATCCGCGTCGTGCCGCGCGGCTCCGGCACCTCGCTGTCGGGCGGCGCGCTGCCGCTCGAGGACGCGGTGCTTTTGGTGATGAGCCGCTTCAACCGTATCCTCGAGATCGATTTCCCCAATCGCGTCGTCGTTGCCCAGCCGGGCGTGACCAATCTCGGCATCACCACCGCCGTCGAGCAGGAGGGCTTTTACTATGCTCCCGATCCATCCTCCCAGATCGCCTGCTCGATCGGCGGCAATGTCGCGGAGAATTCCGGCGGCGTGCACTGCCTGAAATATGGCCTCACCGCCAACAATGTGCTCGGCATCGAGATGGTGCTGATGAACGGCGAGGTGGTACGGCTCGGCGGCAGTCACCTCGATGCGGAAGGTTATGACTTGCTCGGCGTCATGACGGGTTCGGAAGGGCTGCTTGGCGTCGTCACCGAGGTCACCGTGCGCATCCTGAAGAAACCGGAGACGGCTCGCGCACTGCTGATCGGCTTCCCGACCAGTGAGCAGGGCGGCCAATGCGTCGCCGACATCATCGGCGCCGGCATCATTCCGGGCGGCATGGAGATGATGGACCGGCCGGCGATCCATGCGGCGGAAGATTTCGTTCATGCCGGCTATCCCCTCGATGTCGAGGCGCTGCTGATCGTCGAGCTCGACGGGCCGGGCGTCGAGCTCGATCATCTGATCGGCCTTGTCGAGGCCATCGCCTACAAGAACGGCTCGACCACCTGCCGCATTTCGCAGTCCGAACAGGAACGGCTGAGCTTCTGGGCCGGCCGCAAGGCGGCGTTTCCGGCCGTCGGCCGCATCTCGCCCGACTACTACTGCATGGACGGCACCATCCCGCGCAAGGAGCTGCCGCGCGTGCTCGCCGGCATGCGCGAGCTGTCGGAAAAATACGGTCTCGGCGTCGCCAATGTCTTTCACGCCGGCGACGGCAATCTGCATCCGCTGATCCTCTACGATGCCAACGTACCGGGCGAACTCGACAAGGCCGAAAGCTTCGGCGCCGACATATTGCGGCTCTGCGTCAAGGTCGGCGGCGTGTTGACCGGCGAACATGGGGTGGGCGTGGAGAAACGCGACCTGATGCCGGAGATGTTCACCCAGATCGATCTCGACCAGCAGATGCGCGTCAAATGCGCCTTCGATCCCAACCATCTGCTCAACCCGGGAAAAGTGTTCCCGCAGCTGCGGCGATGCGCCGAACTCGGCCGCATGCACATTTCCGGCGGCAAGCTGCCGTTTCCGGACATTCCGAGGTTTTAACTGGACATGTCGGTGCTTGAACGCCCCCCTCTGTCCTGCCGGACATCTCCCCCTCAAGGGGGGAGATTGGCTGGTCGCAATGTTGATGCTTGTTTTTCAACCGATGGGATTGGCGAAAGCCGGCGTAGCGATCTGATCTCCCCCCTTGCGGGGGAGATGTCCGGAAGGACAGAGGGGGGTGCGAAGGATCGCGGCATTTCCGCACCTGCTTTTGGCATAGGCTTCACCGTATGCCCGAGTGAGGTTTGAGTTGCTGTTCAAACAATCCTTGCTGGACAAGATCGCGCGCAATGAAGTGACGCTCGCGTTTCGGCGCTGGAAGCGGCCGACCGTCAAGGCCGGCGGGCGGGTCAGAACGGCGTCAGGTGCGGTTAGGATCGGGGACATCTCGATCGCGAGCGGCTCCGAATTGACGGAGAAAGACGCGACCGCAGCCGGCTTTCCGTCCCGAGGAGCCCTTCAGGAGATGCTTGGCCCCGATGACGGTACCCCGGTCTATCGCATTGAGCTCAAAGGCATCGAGCCCGACGAACGCGTTGGCCTGCGCGGCGACGCCGTGCTTTCCGATGAGGACTGGCATGCCTTGACCCAGCGTTTTGCGCGCTGGGACAAAACGGCACCCGGCTACTTCCCATCGATCCTGCAGGCGATCGGCGCCCATCCGGAAGTGCCGGCTGCTGTCCTGGCCGACAAGGCCGGTGTCGAAAAGCTGAAGTTCAAGCAGGATGTCCGCAAGCTTGGGGAACTCGGACTCACCGAGAGTCTCCAGATCGGTTATCGGCTGTCGCCACGGGGCGAAGCCGTGCTCGAAAGGCTTCGGGAGCACAGGCTTTGACCACTTTCACCCCAACCACGTCAGACGAAGTTCTCTCCACCGTCGCCTGGGCAGCGGCGGAAGGCTCGCCGCTGGAAATCCTCGGCCACGGCTCCAAGCGTGGCGTCGGCCGGCCGCTGCAAACCGAACACACGCTCGACCTGTCGAAACTCTCTGGCGTCACGCTCTATGAACCGGCTGAACTGGTGCTGTCGGCCAAGGCAGGCACACCGCTGGCCGAGATCGAAAAGCTGCTGGCGGAAAACGGCCAGCAGCTTGGCTTCGAGCCGATGGATTACGGTCCGCTGCTTGGCGGCGAGCCTGGCAGAGGCACCATCGGCGGTGTGCTCGCCGCGAACCTCTCCGGGCCGCGCCGGCTCAAGGCAGGGGCTGCGCGCGATCATGTCCTGGGCATCAATGTGGTGTCCGGTCGCGGCGAGTCCTTCAAGTCGGGCGGCCGCGTGGTCAAGAACGTCACCGGCTATGACATGTCCAAGCTGATGGCCAACAGCTGGGGCACGCTGGCCGTATTCACCGACGTCACCTTCAAGGTGCTGCCGGCAGCCGAGACCGAAGTCACGCTCGCCATCCGTGGCCTGCTCGACGATGCCGCGGCCGCCGCCATGGCCCTGGCGCTCGGTTCCAGCGCGGAAGTGTCGAGTGCGGCCCATCTGCCGGAGCGCATCGCTGCACGGGTCGCCAATGGCAGTCTCGGCAACGATGCCGCGACGCTGCTGCGTGTCGAAGGTTTCGGCCCGTCGGTTGCCTACCGCATCGCCGCGCTGAAAACGCTGCTCGGCAAGGCCGGGCCGCTGCAGGAGATTGCCGGTGACGCTTCACGGCTGATCTGGCGCGATGTACGCGATTGCAGGCCCTTCGCCGACAACGGCGAGAAACCGGTCTGGCGTGTCTCGATGACGCCGGGACAGTGCCACCAGATGGTCCTGACGCTACGCATGCAATCCGCCGTCAGCGCCTTCTATGACTGGCAGGGCGGGCTGGTGTGGCTGCGCATGGAACAAAGCGATCCGGAAGCCGCCCTGCTGCGCGGGCTGTTGAGGAAACATGGCGGCGGCCATGCGACGCTGGTGCGTGCCGCACCTTCGCATCGCGCCGCTCTGCCGGTGTTCGAGCCGCAGCCGCCCGCGCTTGCCGCACTCAGCCAGCGCCTGAAGCAGGAATTCGACCCCAAAAACATCCTCAATCCCGGCCGAATGGCTTAGGATCCAACGCGATGCAGACCAATTTTTCGCTTGCCCAGCTTGCCGATCCGCATGTCGCGGAATCGGAAAGGATCCTGCGCAAATGCGTGCATTGCGGCTTCTGCACCGCGACATGCCCGACCTATGTGACGCTTGGCAACGAGCTCGATTCACCGCGCGGGCGCATCTACCTGATCAAGGACATGCTGGAAAATGGCCGTCCCGCCGACAAGGAGATCGTCACCCATATCGATCGGTGCCTGTCGTGCCTCGCCTGCATGACCACCTGCCCGTCGGGCGTCAACTACATGCATCTGGTCGACCATGCCCGCGCCCATATCCAGGAGACCTACAAGCGGCCGCTGCTCGATCGCCTGACCCGCGCCACGCTGGCCTTCGTGCTGCCTTATCCCCAGCGGTTTCGCGCCGCGCTCAAGCTGGCGAAGCTGGGCAAGCCGTTTATAGGCTTGTTCGACAAGGTTCCGGCGCTGAAGCCGCTCAGTGCGATGCTCAAGCTCGCGCCGGCCTCGATCCCGGTAGCTTCGCCGATGGGCTCGCCAGGCATCCATGCCGGGCAGGGGAGCAAAAGAGGCCGCGTCGCCATCCTCACTGGCTGCGCGCAATCGGTGCTCGATCCCGCCATCAACGACACCACGATTTCGCTGCTGTCGCGGCTCGGCGTCGAGGTCGTGGTGCCACCGGGCGAGGGCTGCTGCGGGGCGCTGGTGCATCATATGGGGCGCGAGCAGGCCGCGCTTGCCTCGGCGAGACAGAATGTCGACGCCTGGACGCGGGCGATCGACCAGGGTGGGCTCGATGCCATCGTCATCACCGCGTCGGGTTGCGGCACCACGATCAAGGACTATGGCTTCATGCTGCGGCTGGATCCTGCCTATGCCGACAAGGCCGCGCGTGTGTCGGCGCTGGCCAAGGACATCACCGAATATCTCTCGACCCTCGACCTGCCTGAACCGGTGCGCAAGCCGGGCACAGTCGTCGCCTATCACTCGGCCTGTTCGATGCAGCACGGCCAGAAGATCACCCGCCAGCCGAAGGAACTGCTGGCCAAGGCCGGCTTCGTCGTGCGCGAGCCGCGTGAAGGACATCTCTGCTGCGGCTCGGCCGGCACCTACAACATCCTGCAGCCCGAGATCTCGGCCAAGCTGCGCGATCGCAAGGTGAAAAACATCGAGGCGACGGGGGCTTCGATCGTCGCCACCGGCAACATCGGCTGCATCACCCAGATCGCTTCCGCCGCCAAGCTGCCGGTGGTGCACACGATCAAGCTGCTCGACTGGGCTTATGGTGGACCGATGCCGGAGGGGATCCCCGAGGAAAGGCTGGCTGCGGCTGAGTAGCGTGGCGCGCTGTCTGAGTTACGGCAAATCCCCGTCATCCGGCCGCTTCGCGGCCACCTTCTCCCCGTTGAGGAGAAGAGATTTGCGCCGGCGCTGACAGCCTCCTCTCCCCTCGGGGAGAGGTCAGCCGAGCGAAGCGGAGGCTGGGTGAGGGGG
>NZ_RZTB01000089.1:0-5577 GCF_003997735.1 Mesorhizobium sp. M7A.F.Ca.MR.148.00.0.0
AAAAATAGCAATCGACAAAGTCTACAAGTTTTATAGATTAACCGCCGAGACGGAGGTCGATATGTCCTATATCCAGAACGCCCAGACGGATCGCAGTGATCAGCGGTCGGCCAATGCCCAGGCCTTTCGCCCGGCCTATGCCGGGGCTTTCGCCTATCTCGTCTTTGCCCTTGCGTTCGTGTTCACCGGGGCAGTCGTACTGGGCCTTATTCCCTGAGTCGTCGGATCGACCGGGCTTAGCTGCCCACCGCTTTCAGGCAATCGGAGTTGAATGAACCGAATCCTCGGCGTGCTTTCGCGCGCCCGACACCACGGAGGACATGGCAATGCCGATCGAGTTCACGCATATCCCCGGTAAGACCGCCGATGCCGCGGTTCCCTTTTTCTACGACTTTGCCGAGACCGCGGCCAAGCTCGGGCTGATCGAGGATGGCGGCTTCCGCAAGATCGTCATCGACGATTCGGCCGGACTGCTGACCAACATGGATCTTGCGGCCCAGGTGCTCGATCGCACCTCGTCGCTGGAAGTCGTGCTCACCCATTGGGCGGGCGTGGTCGAACCGACCGTGGCGGCCCGCCAACTGGCGTCGATCGACAGGAAAAGCGGCGGGCGCCTGGCGCTGAGAATGATCAGCGAGCCGCTGAGCGACGCCGACGCCGAAACACGGCCGGTCGGGCACACCGTCATCTGGCAGCGCATCGACGAATATCTGGTGCTGCTGAAGCGGCTGTGGTCGAACGACCGGCCCTTCGACCACGAAGGAACGTTCTACAGCATCAAGGGCGGCTATGTGCCGCGCAAGGGACCGCACGGCGCCGACCTGGTCATCCGCATGGGCGGGCAGTCCGGAACTGCACTCAAAGTTGCCGGCCGGCATGCCGATGTCTTTGAATTGGCGCCCGGCTCGATCGACGAGATCCGGCAATTGATGGAGCGGGTGCGCCGCTCCGCCGCCGAACATGGCCGGGCCGGCAAGCTGCGCTTCGCGCTTCCGGTCGGGATTCACCAAGGTGCTTCCGCCTCCGGCCACAAAGCGGTCGATGTTGCCGGGCCGCCAGCCCAGGCCGCCCTGTCGCTGCTTGCTTATGCAGCCCTTGGGATCGATGAATTCATGATTGTCGGCGTCGATACGCCACGCGAGATCGCAACGCTCGGCCGGGAAACGATCGCTCTGCTGCGCAATTCGCTGGCGCGTCGCGAACACGAGGCATTCCAGCCTGGGGCATATGCGTCTCGTGCAGGATTGGAGACGCGGGCAACGGGCTGAAGTTCTTCAGCCTTTTGTTGCCTCGGGCCTGTCGCCAAGCCGCGACAGGCCTTCAATGACAGCGCTCGAATCCGTTAGCGCGCCGAAGACGCCGTCTTCAACCGTCACCATGTGAAGGGCTGCTTCGTGCGCTTGTCTGTCGCCGCTGGCGCAGGCGTCCGAGATCGTCAGGCATTGGAAATTCCGGTCGCAGGCTTCGCGCAGCGTGGTGTGGACGCAGACATCCGTCGTGCATCCGGAAAACATGAGATGCGTGATGCCTTGCGCGCGCAGGACAAGCTCGAAATCCGTATAAATGAAGGCGCTGTTGCAGGTCTTGTCGACAATGATGTCCTGCGGCGCCACGTCGATCTCCGGAACGATCTGGAACCCCGTGCCCGAGCGCAGCAGGATATCGGTGCCCTCGAGACCGGCGCGCTTGCGGCGCCATTTTTCGTAAGGCGTCATATCGGCCATGTCGGCCCGATAGCCCTGCCTGGTGTGGATGACCCTGACGCCGGCCTTGCGCGCGGCAGCGATCAGCCGGCTCACCGTCGGCAGGATCGCCCTTAGAGGCGAGGGATCATATCCCTGCCTGGCGAAGTAGCCTGTCGTCGACAGGAAATCCTGCTGCAGGTCGATGACGATCAGTGCGGTGGTTTCGGCCACCAGCCTGCCGTCATAGGGAAAGTCGAAGGGCGTCGCCTTGATCATCCGGGGCTCCCTGCTTTGGGCCGCCACCATAGTGGATCAGCGCGACGACACCAGATGCTGCGCGTCGTGCAGGCGCCGATAGATGCCGCCGGCGCGGAGCAGTTCGCTGTGCGAACCCTGTTCGACGACGCCCGACTCCGAGACGACGACGATGCGGTCGGCGCCGCGGATCGTTGCCAGCCGGTGTGCGATGACCAGCGTGGTTCGGCCCTCGGCAAGTTCGGCCAACGACCTCTGGATTTCGCGCTCGGTCTCGGTGTCGAGCGCCGACGTCGCCTCGTCGAGGATAAGGATCGGCGGGTTCTTCAGGAACATGCGGGCGATCGCCAGCCGCTGCTTCTGGCCGCCGGACAATTTTACGCCGCGCTCGCCGATGATCGTGTCATAGCCGGCCGGCAGGCCCGATATCATGCCGTCGAGCTGCGCCCGCCGCGCGGCATCGGCGATAGCCTCGTCGGAGGCGCCGAGACGGCCATAGGCGATGTTTTCGCGGATCGAGCCCCCGAACAGGAACACATCCTGCTGGACGATGCCGATCTGGCCGCGCAGCGAGGCGAGCGTCATGTCCCTGATATCGATGCCGTCGATGCTGATCGCGCCGGCGCTGACCTCGTAGAAACGCGGCAGCAGCGAGCACATGGTGGTCTTGCCGGCGCCGGACGGGCCGACGAAGGCGATGGTTTCGCCGGCGTGGATGGTGAGATCGATACCCCTGAGCACCGGCTTGCCGTCGCCATAGCCGAAGCTGACACCGCGATATTCGATGTCGCCCTTGAGGCCGCCCACAGTCACGGCACCTGGCCGGTCGGCAATGTCGGGTTCGGTGTCGAGCAGCTCGGTGTAGCGCCGGAAGCCGGCAATGCCTTTTGGATAGGTCTCGATCACCGAATTGATCTTCTCGATCGGCCGCACGAAGACGCCGACCAGAAGCAGGAAGCCGACGAAGCCGCCATTGCTTAGGCCTCCCGTGATGACGAGGTAGCTGCCGGCGATCATGACCACGAGCTGGATCAGCCTTATGCCCATATAGTTCAGCGAATTGCTGGCCGACATGATGCGGTAGGCGTCGAGCTTGGTCTGGCGGTAGCGCTGGTTGTCATGCGCGAACAGCGTGCGCTCATGCTCCTCATTGGCGAAGGCCTGGACGACGCGCATGCCGCCGACATTCTCTTCGATGCGGACGTTGAAATCGCCGACGCGCCGGTACAGCGCCTGCCAGTTGCGCTCCATGCGGTCGCCGTAGCGCATTGTCACCCAGGCGATCAGCGGTACGATCACCGCCGTGATCAGCGCCAGATGCATGTTGACGGTGAACATCAGCACGAAGGCGCCGGCGAAGGTCATGATGGCGATGAACAGGTCCTCGGGGCCATGATGCGCGATCTCGCCGATCTCCTCGAGATCCTTGGTGACGCGACCGACGAGATGGCCGGTCTTGTGGTTGTCGTAGAAGCGGAACGACAGCTTCTGCAAATGGTCGAAACTCTTGCGCCGCATCTCGGTCTCGATGTTGATGCCGAGCATGTGACCCCAATAGGTGACGACCGCCATCAGCACGGTGTTGAGCAGGTAGATCACCAGCAGCCCGGCAGACGCGATGATGATCAAGGTCCAGTCCTGCTGCGGTAGCAGCTGGTCGACGAAGGTGCGGACCGCCATGGGAAAGCCGAGTTCAAGCAGGCCGGCCAGCACCGCGCAGGAGAAGTCGAGCGCGAACAGCCCCTTCCAGGGCGCGTAGTAGGAAAGGAAACGTCTGATCATCGAGGTGAACCGCAAGCTGTCTTGACGGGCGCGGTGAGCGCGCCGGCCGTCATCGGTGGGCGCTGCTTACAATCGGCAGCGCAAGGGCGGCAATAGGCCAGGACGGACTTCATTGCCTGCCTTTCCACATCAGCGCCATGAAATAGGGGCCGCCGACGAAGGCGGCGATGAGGCCGGCAGGCACTTGCCAGGGAAAGATCAGCGTCCGCCCTGCCCAGTCGGCGGCAACGAGGATCAGCCCGCCTGTCATGGCCGAGGCCAGAAGCTGCGGCACGGCGCGGCGGAAGCCGAGCATGCGTGCGAGGTGCGGCGCCATCAGGCCGACGAAGCTCAGCGGGCCGATGACCAATGTCGCGGTTGCGGTGGCCAATGCGGTGAGCGCAAGCAATGTGGCGCGAACACGTCCCAGTCGCAGGCCAAGGCCACGCGCGGCGGTTTCGCCGAGCGGCAGTATATCGAGCCAGCGCGCGGTCAGCGGCGCCAGCGCGAGGACGGCGACCGCGACCGTTGCGGCGGTGAAGGCATCCGTTGGCGTTGCGCGATAGGTCGATCCCGACAGCCAGGCGAGCAGGAAGTCCATGCGCGGATCGCCGCTGGCCAGAAGCAGCGCGGCGAAGGCGGACGCGACCGTCGCCACGGCGACGCCGGCAAGCAGCAGCCGCTCGGGCGACAGGGCATTGCGCCGCCCGACCAAAACGACGATCGCCAGCGCCAGCAAGGCGCCCGCCAAGGCCGCGCCGAGCATTGTTGAGCGGTCGAAGCTGTGGCTGAGCAACAGCAGCGCCAGCACGCCGAAAGAGGCGCCGCCGGAAATGCCCAGGACCTCGGGTGCGGCCATCGGGTTGCCGGTCATGCGCTGCATCAGCGTGCCGGCGACGGCGAGCAGGACGCCCGCCGACAGGGCGACGACGACGCGAGGCGCGCGCAGGGCAAGCAGCTCGGTCAAATCCGCGGATGCGATCCAGTGCCAACCGCCTGCGCCACGGCCAAAGCCGATGGCGAGGACAACCGCGAGGATGAGCGCCAGCAGGCCCGCGATCAACGGCAGGCCGTTTGTCGGCAGGCGTATCGACGACACCATGTCGGCCTGCCTTTCGGGGGTGGTTCGCATTCGCGGCAACAGGAACAGCAGCAGCGGCGCGCCGAGCAAAGCGGTCGCGGTGCCGGCGGGGATTTCGCCGGTGAACGGCAGATGCTGCACCAGGCGGTCGGTGAGCCAGAGCAGGGCACCGCCGACCAGCGGCGACCAGACCAGACGGCGGCCAAGCGTGCGCGCTCCGGCCAGCCGCGCCAGCGCCGGGGCGGCGAGCGCCACGAAACCGATGACGCCCACCTCGGCGACGACCAGCGCGCTGAGCGAGACGGCGACTGTCATGCCGGCAAGGCGGATGACGGCCGGCCGGGTGCCGAGCGATGTCGCGCCGTCGTCGCTGAGGTCGAGCAGGCGTAGCGGTCGCCAGAGCAGGAGCGCGGCGCAGATGCCGGCCAGCAGCCATGGCGCCAGAACAAGGACCGCCGCGTCGCCATTCTGCACCAGCGAGCCGCTCTGCCAGATGAACAGCTCCTCGGTGTATTCGCGGTTGAGCGCCATCAGCAGCGCGCCGGCCGAGCCGAAAGTGAGGCTGACGACGAGGCCGGCGATGATGATCGACACTGGCGAAAAGCTGCGCCCGCGCGCCAGTGCGAAAACGGCTGATGTGGCGAGCGCGCCGCCAGCCAGCGCCACGCCTTCGCGGCCGCCTTCCAGCAGCCATGGTGCGTAGAGGGTGGCGGCCGCCAAAGCGAGGCTCGCTCCGGCATTGGTGCCGATAGTGGTCGGCTCGGCCAGCGGGTTGCGCAGCACATGCTGCATGAT
>NZ_RZTB01000089.1:5818-24416 GCF_003997735.1 Mesorhizobium sp. M7A.F.Ca.MR.148.00.0.0
ATTGCCTGAGCGATCATGCCGCTGCCACGAATTCGGCGAAACGCGCGGCAGCAGTGAGACCGCCGAACGGCCAGACCGGCGGAATGGTCCGCACTTGGCCGTTCCGGACGCAGGGCAGATTGGCCCAGAGCGAGCTGCGGGCAATCCTGATCCTGACGTGCGGTGGGATCGGATCGAGCGAGATCAGTTGCGCCTCGCCTACGGCGACCAGTTCCTCGATGCCGACCGTCGAAAAACCCCATTCATTGGTGGCGCCGGTCCAGGCGTTGACGAGGCCGAGCCGGTCGAGGACATCCTGCAGCAGGCTGCCGGCGCCGTAGACGCGGACATGGCGATCGTCGAACATGCTGACGACGCAGACCGGTTTTTGCACCGCCCGCTCCAGCCTGGCACGCGCTTGGGCGATCGAGGCTTCGGTGCGCCCGACAAGGTTTTCTGCTTCCGTCCTGCGGCCAAGCATGTCGCCAAGCTGCAGCGTCACCTGTTGCGCCTGCGCGTAAGGTGGAGCCTTGCCGCTGTAGAACGGCACGTTGAAGGTCGGCGCCAATCTGGTGAAGCTGTTCTCGTCCAAGCCATAGCCATAGGCGCCGACGATCAGGTCGGGCCGCAATTCCCGAAGCAGTTCGATATTGGGCTCGCTGCGCGATCCCAGGTCGATGGTGGCCTGCGGCAGCGCCGGGCCCTGCACCCAGTCGCCGTAACCCCTGGTGTCGCCGACGGCGAGCGGCGACAGGCCGAGCGAGACCACCAGTTCGGCCGATGTCCATTCCAGGCAGACGACGCGGGCAGGTGCCGCGCGTGCCATGCCGCCCGGCAAAGCGAGGCCGGTCGCGGCGAGGCCGGCAAGATACTGGCGCCGTGTCAGCGCCGCCATTTTGGGCCGGCCGGCCACCTTGCTTCTACCATGTGTATTTCACCGAACCGTTGATCCTGCGGCCCTCGCCGTAGAAGCAGCCGAAGCCCGAGGAGAAGCAGGAGGCGACATAGCGTTTGTCGAACAGATTGCTGGCATTGAGGCTGAGCGTGGCGTTCTGCCAGGCGTAATGCACCGCCGCGTCGGCGAGCACGACGGACGGAACCTTGAAGCTGTTGGCGTCGTCGCCATAGGTCGAGCCGACATAGCGGACGCCGGCACCCAGGCCGAGACCTTCGAGCTTGCCGCTCATGAAGGTGTAATTGGCCCAGAGCGATGCGGAATGGGCCGGCACGCCGAAGGGCGTATTGCCTTCATTGCTGATCGAACTCCCATTATCATCAACAACAGAAGTCGCCTTGGTGATCCTGGTGTCGAGATAGGTGTAGGCCGCTCTCAGGTCGAAGCCGGAATCGAGGCTGGCAACGGCCTCGAGTTCGACGCCGCGCGAGCGGATCTTGCCGGTCTGGAACATGTCGTCGGGCCGGCCCTCATTGCCATAGCGCACGACATTCTGTCGGGTCAGGTCGAAAACCGATGCCGTAATGAAGGAATTCCACCCGGTCGGCTGGTATTTCAGCCCGATCTCGTACTGCCTGCCGGTCTCGGGCACGAACAGATTGCCGTCGCTGTCGGCGCCGGCCACGGGCTGGAACGATTCGGAGTAGCTGACATAGGGCGCAAGCCCGTTGTCGGCGAGATAGACGAGCCCCGCCCGGCTGGTGAAGGCGTTGTCCTTCTGCTCGGGAATGTAGCCGCCGGCCAGATTGTCGTAGACCTTGGCGTCCGACCAATCCTGGCGGCCGCCAAGGGTCAGCCGCCAGTTGCCGAGCTTTACCTGGTCCTGCGCATAGAGACCGACTTGCTGCTGGGTGGTGTCGGTATCGGTGTAGGGCGTCAGATCGGTGATCGGGTACCCGTAAACCGGATCGAAGATGTTGAAACCGTCCTCGACGGTCCCTTCCGAGGCATAGTCGCGGTAAGTATAGCGTTTGTAGTCGAGGCCGACGAGCAGCGTGTGGGCAAGCGGCCCGGTGTCGAAATCGGCTTGTGCCTGGTTGTCGATGGTGACGCCGCTGAGTTTGGTGCCGCCGGCATCTGCATAACGGTAGTAGTCGCCGCTTGAAGGTTCCAGGCCGTTCGAGTCCGTCAGTCCGCCGCCGAAGACGCCCTCCTCGGTATGGGTGAGATGGACGTAGCGGGCATGCTGGCGGACCTGCCAGGTCTCGTTGAAACGATGATCGAATTCGTAGCCGATCGACGCCTGGTCGTTGTTGTAGCCGTCGAAGCCGGGCTCACCGACGAACATGCCGTTGGGCAAGAACTTGCCATCCTTGCCCGGCGTGATCGTGCCGTATGCCGGCAGATATTGCATCGCCCATCCGGAGCGGTCGCGCTGGTAGTTGGCGAGGATGGTCAGGCTGGTGTCGGCATCGGGCTGCCAGGTGATCGCCGGGGCGATGAAGATGCGGTCGTCCTTGACGAAATCGATCTGCGTGTCGCCCATGTGAGCTGCGCCGGTGAGACGAAACAGCAGCGACTTGTCGGCGTTCACGGCACCGCTGAAATCGAACTTGCCTTCATAGCGGTTGAAGCTGCCACCACCGAATTCGACCTCGCGCAGGTTTTCCTCGGTTGGCCGTTTGCTGACATAGTTGATGATGCCGCCGGGGCTTGCTTGGCCATAAAGCACCGATGCCGGTCCGCGCAGCACCTCGTAGCGTTCCGCGCCATAGGAATCGAGTGCGGTGAACAGGGTGAAATTGCTCTCCTTGAGCTGCAGCCCGTCCCTGTAGAAGACGCCGCTGGCGTTCGAAATGCCGCGCAACTGCAGGCCGAGGCCGCGATTGTCGGTGCCGTAGAGATTGCCGGTGGCGCCGGGTGTGTAGCGCAACGCGCTGTTCAGGCTGTCGACGGCTTGCGCTTCCATCTGGTCCCTGGTGATGACCGATATCGATTGCGGCGTCTCGATCAGCGGCGTGTCGGTCTTGGTGCCGGTGGAGCCCTTTGTGGCAACGTAGCCCTTGACCGGCCCGAAAGCGCTTTCGACTCGTTCCTGGACGTTGATCGGGTCTAGGGTGGTGGTGACCGTCTCCTGGGCCAGTGCATGGCCGCAGCCAAGCAGGGCCGGCAGCGACACCGTTGCGATCAGCAGGCGCTTGCGCGCTATCCGGTTCTGCCAGATCGGTCCATGTCCTGAAATCATCCGGTGCGCCTCCTGTTTCCAAATTCCGTGCCGATATTGCCGGTCGCGACGATTTGTTGATCGTTGTAGTCATCTTCAATGTTGACTAGTAAGGTCATGTTTCATAGTCAACCGGACAAGACCGTCGAAATGCCGGAATCTGGAAATGCGGGCGGCCGCACTGGAGAAAAGCCATGAGCATGGCTGGAATTGATGCCCAGACTGCCTTCCATATCGACGCCGTGCGCTTTGCCGTCGGCGAGCGGACGCTGCTCGGTCCGGTCTCGCTCGAACTGGAGCGCTCGCGCGTCTATGGGCTGATCGGCCACAATGGTTCGGGCAAGTCGACGCTTATCAAGCTCATGGCGCGCCAGCAGCCGACGAGTTCAGGCGCCATCACTTTCGCCAGACGTCCGTTGCCGCAATGGGGTGCCCGCGAATTTGCCCGCGCGCTTGCCTATCTGCCGCAGACGACGCCCGCGGCGACCGGCCTGACCGTGCGCGAACTGGCGACGCTCGGGCGCTATCCCTGGCATGGCGCGCTTGGCCGTTTCCGCGCCGAGGACAGGCAGCATGTCGAGGAGGCGCTGGCCCTGACCGATATGGAGGGTTTTGCCGACCGGCTGGTGGACGAATTGTCGGGCGGCGAGCGCCAACGCGCCTGGCTCGCCATGCTGGTGGCGCAGAACGCCGGCGTCATGCACTCGACATCGCCCATCAGGTCGAGGTGCTCGGGCTGGTCAAGGAGCTCAGCCGCAAACGCGACCTATGTGTCGTCGTCGTGCTGCACGATCCCAACATGGCGGCGCGCTACTGCGACGAACTGATCGCGCTCAAGGACGGCAAGCTGCTGACGCGCGGCACGCCAGGCGAAATCATGCGCAGCGATGTGCTGAAAGGCATTTTCGGTGTGGAGATGGGCGTGTTCGCACACCCCGTCACCGGCCAGCCTGTCGGCTATGTGCAGTGACAATGCGGCGGCCGGAAATAGAAGGCGGCAGGCCGCTGTGAGAACAAGGAAGAAGCTGTTGTCGAGAACTGGTTTGTTGGCGGCATTGGTCGCATCCGTCATCCTGTCGGCCGGCAGTGCGATGGCCCAGGAGCAACCCGCCGGTGCCGCGCCGGCGGTCGAATCCCCCACCCCGGCTGGGCACCCAGCCGAACACGGCCGCGCCGTCAGAGGCCGGACCTTCGACGGCGATGGAGTTGACCTTGCCGCATGACCTGTCGCCATGGGGCATGTTCATGGCGGCCGACATTGTCGTCAAAGCGGTGATGATCGGGCTGGCCTTTGCCTCCCTCGTCACCTGGACGATATGGCTGGCCAAGTCGCTGGAGCTTCTCAGTGGCAAGCTGGGCATTCGTCGCGCCGTGCGGGCGATCGGCGAGGCCGCCACGCTGAAGCAGGCCAGCAGTACCCTTGACCGCAGCGGCGGTCCCGGCGCGCTGCTGGTGCGGGCGGCCGAGGAGGAGACCGCACTCTCGGCCGGCGCGCTCGATCATGTCTCGGGCGATGGCCTCAAGGAACGGGTCACGTCGCGCCTGTCGCGCATCGAGGCGGCGGCGGCGCGGCGCATGTCGCGCGGCACCGGCGTGCTGGCGACGATCGGCTCGACCGCGCCCTTCGTCGGCCTGTTCGGCACTGTCTGGGGCATCATGAACGCCTTCATCGGCATCTCGCAGGCGCAGACCACCAATCTCGCAGTGGTCGCGCCGGGCATCGCCGAGGCGCTGCTGGCCACCGCGATGGGCCTGGTCGCGGCGATACCGGCCGTCGTCATCTACAACGTCTTTGCCCGCTCGATAGCCGGATATCGGCAGATCCTCGCCGATGCCTCGGCCGGGGTCGAACGGCTGGTCAGCCGCGACCTGGACTTCCGCACCGTCGCTCCGGCAACGCCACTGGCGGCGGAGTAGCGCCATGGGAAGCAGAATCCGACAGACCATGGATGACGATCTCGAGGAAAGCCACGAGATCAACGTCACCCCGTTCATCGATGTCATCCTGGTGCTCTTGATCATCTTCATGGTCGCGGCGCCGCTGGCCACGGTGGATGTCAATGTCGACCTGCCTGGTTCGACGGCAACGCCCGCGCCGAGGCCCGAGACACCGCTGTTCCTGACGCTGAAGGACGATCTGACGCTGGCGATCGGCAATGACAGCGTGCCGCGCCCGGCTTTCGCCACGACGCTGGACGCCAAGACCAAGGGCGACAAGCAGACGCGCATCTTCCTGCGCGCCGACAAGGCGGTCGCCTATGGCGACCTGATGGAGGCGATGAATCTATTGCGCGGTGCCGGCTATCTGAAGATCGCGCTGGTCGGCCTGGAGACGGCTCCCGCGTCCAATGCCCCGGCGCCCGCAGCCACTGGTGCGGCGGCGCCATGACGCAAGCGGTCGCCGTGCCCTCGGTCCAGCTGTCGCGCTTCGGTTGGCGCGACCTTGGCTTGTGGGCCGGTGCTGCCGCGCTGGTCCTTGGAGCCCATGTCGCGGTCGCCTACGCAGTGCAGAACCTCACAATGGTCACCGAAGTGGATGGCGGTCCACCCCCCGCGCAGATGATCGAGATGGCACCGATGGTGGTGATGCCGGCCGTGGAAGAGCAGGTCGCCGCGCTGGACGCGGTGACGCCAGATCAGACCGAACCGACACCGACGACCGAGCCGACACCTGAAGAACCGGTCGAAAAGGCGGAGCCGGTTGTCGAGCCGCCGGAAGCGGTCGCGCCAGACGAGACCGAAGCCACCCGGACCGAACCTACCCAGGCCGAAATGGCTGAACAGGTCGATCAGCCGCCGCCGGATGAGGTCATTCCGGATGTGGTCGAGGCTGTCACGCCCGACGTCGTCATTCCCTTGCCGCAGCCGAAACCGGTCGAAATTGTCAAAGACAAGAAACCGGTCGCGGCCAAGGCGAAAAAGCCTGTCGAGAAGGCCAAGCCGCGGCCTAAGAAGGAGAAGGCGGCTCCGCCGAAGACGGCAACCGTGGCCAGCGCCGACGCACGGCCCGCGGCCAGGACCGCCGCGCCGAAGGCGGCGGAATCGACGTCTCGCTCCGGCGACTCCAGCAAATGGGACTCCCGTCTGGGCGCCTGGATCAAGCGGCACACGCGCTATCCCAGCTCTGCCAAGGCCCGACGCGTGGAAGGCAGGCCGTATGTCGCATTCACGGTCGACTCGTCCGGCCGGGTCCTGTCTGCCAGGCTCTCTCGTTCCTCGGGGGATGCGGATCTGGACCGTGCGGCGCTCGCCGTGCTGCAAGGCGCCACGGTGCCGAAACCGCCACCGGAACTCGGCTCGCGTCTGAGCCGTACAGCGCCGTTCGTGTTCAGCCTGCGCAACTAGAGCAGTTCACCGTTTCACGGAAACGGCTAACTGCTCTAATTCTTTGGTTTGACGCAATTCCCAAGGGAAAACGCTCTGCGTTTTCCCGGGAAAACCGTTTCACACTTTTCCTGGAATTGCTCTAGGACCGAATTTGTTCGGGCCGGCCTGTCAATAGGCCAGTGACAGGCTCAGGGCCTCGACCTGTTCGAGATAGAAACGGCATTTCGTGCGCAAGGGCCCGAGGCCCGGGTCATCGGCGCCGTTGATCTCGATGGTCTGCATCATGAAGTCGAAATGGGCGTGGAAAGCGTCCACTGTACCCCAGAGACTGTCGGCCTGGCAGCTGTCGGCAATCGCCATCGAGACGAGTTGGCGGGCCTCGACCCGCGCGGCGTCAGGCGATGGCGGCCGCCTGGCGATCAAGACGTCGAGCCGGCTGAAAACGCTTTCCCTGGCATCGACGCTTCTGATGTTGGCTATCATGTTCATGTGCAGGTCCCCTGGGCATTCCAGACGCGCAATAGGTTCCCGTCTGAAATTGAAAAACTGGTGATCAGAGCATTTTCAGCGGCGCCAATGAACGCGTCGCGTTTGGCATCAAGCTTGAGCGACCGGATGCCGGTCCTGCGGGCAGGATGCAATCAGGGCCGGGATTGCGGTTGCATCGGAGGGGTGGCCCCTGATGATGTTGGCGACCTCGGCGTCGGCCTGCTCGAACCAGTAGACCATGTCGGCGCGGCGCAGGTCCGTCGCGGCCTTCTTCAGCAACGGCAGCAGGCTTTGCAACGCGCACAGCGTCTCCCAGCGGTTTGGCCGGGAGGTCGAGCCGGCCACCGCGCATGCGGCTGACGATTGCATGTCGCTACGCTCTCCGTGGCTGGGCGGCCCGAGTGTCCTTTGCCTGCGCCTTGGGGTGCAGCGGGTTGCCGCTGAGCTGCGCATGCCTGGCCGGCCGTGCGCCGCGAAGAACGTCGAAGGCCTCTGCATAGGCCATGCCCAGCAGATAGGAGATCATCGGAAAACGGCTTGCTTCGGCCATCTGCACGAGCTCATTGGTCATCGACGAAATATATTGAAGGCTATCGATTTCCGACTGGCGTAAGGATTGATTTGGCACGTGCTGCTCCTGTCTCTGGTTATACCCTGGGGAACGCGTTACTGGCTGTGATGCACATAGTTGGTCGACTAATTGATGGACTGGCCCGCCGTGGACGGATCTCTTTCCGGCGTCGAGAGGGTCAAGGCATAGATCGGTGCGTCGGTGAAACTGTCGAGACCAAGCAGCCGCTTGATGGCGGAATGGCTGAGCGCGGCTGTCGGACACGCCGACAGGCCATGATTGGTCGCTGCCAGCATGATGTTCTGGCCGATATGGCCGGCCTCGATCAGCACGACACGATAAGCATTGGCGTCCTCATATTTCCACATCGTGCGATCGAGCTTGGCGCAAAGCAGGACCAGGCACGGCATGGCGTCGGCCCACTCCTGTCCGCCGACCAGTTCGGAGATCTTCGGCAGATGGTTTGCGGAAATCCTGCCAAGGTCGTGATCCGCGGCGGAATAGTGATAGACACCGGGTTCGAGGCCATCGACGCCGAGCGCGACCACATAGGCCTCATAGGGATTTCGCGCGCCGCCTGAAGGGGTCATGCCGAGCGGCAGGGTGCCAACGCAATTGGCGGTCTCGCCGATGATGCCGAGCCCTGCGAACAGGCAATCGGAAAGCTGTTTGGCCGTGATGGTGGGCTGAGCCGCCGTGCGGTTGGTGCGGCGCCGCGCCATCAAGCTGAGAAGTTCATTGTCTTCCAGTGCATTAGGCAGCTGGATGGCGCCTGCGGAATTCTTGAGCATGAGGTTCGGCTGCGGCGTATGGCCGGCGCGTTCTATCTGCCGCTCTTCCGCTTGCTCGATGGTCATGTATTCGCTGTCCTGGACGCAGAAATGCATCAGCGCCGTCGGAAGCCCCCAACTCCATTGTCCTGAAAACTGTTCCTCCTGCTCGGCGAGAGGCGATCCGGCTGTGACCAGCGCGGAGAAATCGAGCAACTGGGGAACGACAGCCTTCAACTCGGACTCCGACCATCCATGGGCGCGGGCAATGTCCGCCGTCGATGCCCATTTGTCCCACGAAGCGAGCAGGCCGACCATCTCAGGACTGCATTCAAACACGCTTCTGGTCAGGAAGTTGCATGCCGTGACCTTGTTCGGTCCGGGGTAGAAAACAAGCGTTTTCGAAGAGCGCATTTTCATGAAGCTGGTTGCCATCTGTGGAGCCGAGGCGCCGACAAGCAAGACGCTCGTCGGCGCAGAACGGCTTCAGCGCTTGTTGTAGTGCATGCCCTGCGAAAAGAAGACGGTCTGCGTGCCGGCGGCAATCGTCAGCTTCGGAGCATTGGTCACTTTCTTGGCCATTTTCATCCCTTTCCTGACCCCAATTTGGGATCCGTTGAAAGACCCCCGGAACGGGATCCGCGTGAAGAAAGGTAAGGTCGGAAGAGTTAATGGTTTGTTAAAATTATAGTAAAACCACGAGCCTAAGACGGACCCGTGGATTATCTTTCCTGGCATTAAAGTGTAAAATATCGATTTTATTCAGATACAGAGTAGACAATCGTTGGCATACGCTTAATTGGCGTACGCTTATTCTTATTTGGCGTAAGACACGGCGATCCGAGGGGTTAGCCCAACCCGTCCCGGGTGAGGCTGACAACCAGTTGATCGACGCCCGGATCGTCGAGATTGATGACATGCGCCATGCTGATGGCATCCCTTGGGTGGATGTTGGCAATGTCGCGCCGCATGATGACGGACACGAATGCCGGGCCGGCCTCCGTCAGAAGCATGGCCTTGCCCATCAGCACCGGTTCGGAGATGGGAGCCCATTGCACGGAGATCAGCGACGGCTCCCCGGTCTGGCGGCGATTGATGCCGCTGAAATAGATCCAGTTCAGCCGCGAGATCGCCACGCCATAGTGATTGCCACGCGCTCGTGCCCAGGTCGATCCCCGGCGCTCCGACCATCCGGTGACCCTTCGGAAGGTGACCAGTTCGGCTTCGCGCCTCACGAAGGTCACCGAGCGCATCAGGAGGTCGAGGCGGCCCGGGATCGAGAAATAGGTGAAATAGGTGCCGCCTGCGATCGAAGGACTGGGAGGGCGGATCATCTGGATGAACAGGCTCTCGGAAACCGGCGGCAGGCCACGCATCGCCGGCTCGGGTGCGCCGGGATCCTGGTACAGTTCGGCTTCGTCGATCCGAAAGTAATCGCATATCAGCTTGGCGGTAGCTTTGTTGGGAACGGTCTGCCCTTGCAGATAGCGTTCGAACTGCGTGCGATTGATGCGCAGCTCACGGCATACCGCACTTACGGAGGCATGGTCCTTGCACAGCCGTCTAAGGTTTGCAGCGAGATTGTCGCGAATTGACACGTCTTTGCTTCCGCAGGCGGATTTTTCATTTCGACTCGAAATCGATATAGCGTCTCCGGTCGCCCCCGCCGAAACGCCCTGGTCACAACGCACAGAAAAAACTGATTTGGTAACGTCAATTTAGTGGGGTGGTTTCCAAAAAAAACGGAAACAATCAGCGAGCTCTTCCGCCATAAGTCCAATTGACAAAAGTTTTGCCGGATATCGCGAAATAGGCGATGTAGCGCGGCCTTTTAAGGTGCGCTGGCACAGCAAATGCCAACCGCGGGGGCAAGCCGGGACGAGCGTCGCGGACTGCATGTGGCGCAGAGATGGGCATCTGGCGCGCAGCGTGGAGAATTATTCCGCTGGTGGAGCTGAGGAGGATCGAACTCCTGACCTCGTCATTGCGAACGACGCGCTCTCCCAGCTGAGCTACAGCCCCGTCCAGCGGATGGGCGCATTTATCGGGCGCCGCGGTTTCCTGTCAAGGCGGAGGTTTGCCGAAATCCAGTGCCGTCAAGCGTCGATCTGGCGCCGGCGGAAAGCGGCCCTTGCCGGTTTTGTGTATTCGCGCCTTCGTTGGGGTGTCGGCGACATGCCCTACAGTCCGACCGGGCCGGTATTGGCGCTCCACAGAAAGGCGGCCCTTGCCGGTTTCGCGTGCAATGGCTACATGTCGGCAACAATTGGAGACCGGCATGCTCGCCCTCATTCAAACAATCGTCATGGCGCTTGACCTCTACTGGTGGATCATCATCGCCTCGGCGATCTTTTCCTGGCTCTACGCCTTCAACGTCGTCAATTCGAAGAACCAGTTCGTCGGCAGCATCGGCAACATGCTCTACCGGCTGACCGAGCCGGCGTTGCGGCCTATCCGCCGCTTCATGCCGGACCTTGGCGGCATCGACATCTCGCCGATCATCCTGCTTCTGATCCTGTTCTTCCTGCGGCAGTTTCTGCTCACCACGGTGGCGCCTCTGATCCTGTGAGCAGGATGACCTTATGAGCACGCCGTTTCGCCTTCGCGAAAACGGCGCCGAGCTGTTTGTCCGGCTGACGCCAAAGGCTGCGCTGGACAGGCTCGAAGGTTTCGAGACCACGGCGGACGGGCGAAGCCATCTGAAAGCGCGTGTCCGCGCCGTGCCGGAAAACGGCGCCGCCAATCATGCGCTCGAAAAGCTGCTGGCCAAGGCTCTGGGCGTGCCCGGGTCCGCTGTCTCGGTTGTCGCCGGCGGCACCGCGCGACTGAAGACCGTGCGCATTGAAGGCGATCCGGCGAAATTGGCGAAAAGCATCGAGGCGCTCGGCCGCCAGTCCTGATGTCCTTGGCCGCAGGGGCTCAATCGCCCAATGGCAAACGCGGATCGTCGACTTTCAACGTGTTCACGCTCTGCTTGATGCGGCGCAGATTCTCCAAAACCCTTGGTCCGCGCGTCTCGGCGACCGAGGTGACGATCATGTCGACGATCGACAGCAGCGCATAGCGAGACGATGTCGGCTTGTAGATATTGCCATCCTCGAGCGACTGGAAATGGATGACCGTGTCGGCGACCTTGGCGAGTGCGGAGTCCGGCGGGGTGATGGCGATCGTGGTGGCGCCATATTGCTGGGCGACCTGCACCGCATCGATGACCGATCTGGCATAGCCGGAGACGGAGAAGGCGATCAGCGTGGTGTCGGGGGTGGCAACGGCGGCGTACATGCGTTGCAACTGTCCGTCGATCTGCGCCAGCACCGACACGCCAAGCCTGAACAGCCGGTTCTGCATTTCGGTCGCCATCATGGACGAAATGCCACCGGAGCCGATGCACAGCACATTACCGGAAACAGCGATGCGTGCGGCGACGGCGACCAGCGTCGTCATGTCGAGGTTTTCGCTGGCGCGCTGGATGGCCGATATCGCCGCTTCGGTGATGGCGGAAGCGATGCGCTGTTCGCGGGCATCGCGGCTCAACGGCTCCGGCGACAGATACTGGCCGCCGATGGCGATGGCTTGCGCCAGATAGAATTTGAAGTCGCGCAGGCCCTCGCAGCCGAGGTTGCGGCAGAACCGCGTCACCGTCGGCTCGCTGACACCGACGCGCAAGGCAATTTCCGAAATCGCCGCTTTGGAAACGAAATCGAGGTCTGCCAGCACGAAGCCGGCCAGCTTGCGATCCGACTTCGTTCCGTCCTGCGACATCAGCTGCAGCCGCGTGATGATGTCGGCCGGCGTCTTCATGCTGCTATTCTCATAGAGGCAGGCCCGTTGCCTTGTCGAACAGATGGATGTTGCCGGGGTCGACCGAGACCGGCAGCAGGTCTCCCGGCCTGACCGGCACCCTGTCGCGGAACACGGCGCGTACCGTATCAGCACCGATAGCGCCATAGACATGTGTTTCGGAGCCGGTGGGCTCGACGACATCCACCCTGATCGCCATCGCGTCGACAGCCTCGCCGATGACAAAATGCTCGGGCCGGATGCCAGCCTCCACCGCGCTGTCCGCCGGCACCTGTTTGCCGGCAAGCGCAAGCCGCCCGCCACCGGCCGATTCGAACCAGGTTTTCTCAAGCGCCGTCTTGAGCGAACCGGACACAAAGCTCATCGACGGCGAGCCGAGGAAGGAGGCGACGAACTTGTTGGCAGGCCTGTCATAGAGTTCCAGCGGCGCCCCGACCTGCTGGATTCTGCCGCGGTCCATCACGACGATGCGGTCGGCCATCGTCATGGCCTCGATCTGGTCGTGGGTGACGTAGACGATCGTCGATTTCAGCCGCTGGTGCAGCGCCTTGATCTCGACGCGCATCTGCACGCGCAATTGCGCGTCGAGGTTGGACAGCGGCTCGTCGAACAGGAACACCGACGGCTCGCGCACGATGGCGCGGCCCATGGCGACGCGCTGGCGCTGGCCGCCCGATAGCTGGCGGGGATAGCGGTCGAGATAGGAGAAGAGATTGAGGACGCCGGACGCTTTCTTGACCTTCTCATCGATCACCGTGCGCGTCTCGCCGCGGATCTTCGGGCCAAAGCCGATATTGTCAGCTGCCTTCAGATGCGGAAACAGCGCATAGGACTGGAACACCATGGCGATGTTGCGCTGCTGTGGCGGCAGCGCGTTGGCCCGCACGCCGCCAATCAACAGGTCGCCGGAGGTGATCGTCTCCAGGCCGGCCAGCATGCGCAGCAAGGTCGACTTGCCGCAGCCGGACGGGCCGACGAGGACGACGAACTCGCCGCTCTTGATATCGAGGCTGATGTTCTCGAGGATCTTGTGCTGGCCGAAGGATTTCGACAGATCGCGAAACTCGACATCGGTCATTGTCACGCTCCCAGGATGTCGTCGATGAAGGGCAGGCAGCCGGCGGTCAGTCCCGCGTCCACGGGCATCACCACGCCTGTTATTCCCGATGCGCGATCGGACGCAAGGAAGGCGACAGCTTCCGCCACTTCCGCGGCGTTGACGATGCGGCCGAGCGGATAGAGCCGCTGCAATTTGCCGAGGATTTCGGGATCCTTGGCAAGGCGGTGGTCCCAGGCGGCGGTGCGGATCGATCCGGGGCAGACGACATTGGCGCGCAGGCCGCTGCGGCCGAGCTCGACGGCGATCGCCTTGGCATAGGCGTTGATGCCGGCCTTGGCGGCGGCATAGGCCGGATTGCCGAAATGCGCGATGGCGTTGACCGAGGAGATGAAGACGACGCTGCCCGAGCCGCGGCCAGCCATCGCCTTGACCAGCGGGTCGGCGAAATTCATCACGCCAGTCAGGTTGAGCTCGAGTTCCTGCTCTATTCTGTCGGGATCGAGCGCCGAAATCGTCTCGGCACGCGTCCAGCCGGCATTGTTGATGAGAATGTCGGGCACACCATCCCGGTCGAGGATCGCGCCGATCGCCGTCGCTATCGATGCCTTGTCGAGAAGATCGAAGACATGGCGGGAGGCAAGGTGCGGACTGTTCAGCGCCTCGCTCGACTGATCGCAACCGACGACCCTGGCGCCTCTTTGCGCCATCAGCGCCACGATGGCCGTGCCGAGACCGCCGCCGGCCCCCGTCACCACGACGGTCTTGCCCTCGAACTCGGCCCTGCCTTCGAACTCGGCCCTGCCCTCGAACTCGGATTGCGAAACCACCGTGCGTCATCCTCCGGGAGTTCTGACAGATCGCATAAGGCCTAGGCCTGTAAATGTAATTAAGCAACACAATAATCCGCTTGCAAGCCTTCAAATCATCGATAATGTAGGAAAGTCACATAAATCTTCTGCTCCGGCACGGAGAGGCGCGCAGGCGCAACACCAATGGGAGAGATCAAATGAGCCTTGCAAAATGGACTGTCGGCCTGATGGCCGGAATGAGCATGCTGGCAATTGCGGCGCAGGCGGATGCGGGCGAGGTGCGCGTCATCGTGGCCGAGTACAGCGCCAAGACTGCTCCCTATTTCGCCGACGTCAAGAAGGAATTCGAGGCGGCGAACCCCGGCATTACCGTCAAGTTCGAAGTGGTGCCGTGGGATGTGCTGCTGCAGAAGCTGACCACCGACATCACCGCCGGCACCAATGCCGATCTGTCGATCATCGGCACGCGCTGGCTGATCGACTTCGTCCAGCAGGATGTCGCCGAGCCGCTCGACGGCTACATCAAGCCCGACTTCAAGGACCGCTTCATCGACACCTTCCTGTCGCCCTCGATCATGGACGGCAAGACCTACGGCCTGCCGATCGCGGCCTCGGCGCGCGCCATGTACTACAACAAGGAGCTGTTCGAGAAAGCCGGCATCGCCAAGCCACCGGCAACCTGGACCGAGCTGCAGGAAGATGCGCGCAAGATCAAGGCGCTGGGGTCGGGCACGTTCGGCTTCGGCCTGCAGGGCAAGGAGATCGAGACCGACGTCTATTACTATTATGCGATGTGGTCGCAGGGCACCGAGATCCTCAACAAGGACGGCACTTCGGGCCTGAGCACGCCAGGTGCGCTTGAGGCCGCCAAGCTCTACAAGTCGATGATCGACGAAGGCCTGACCGAACCCGGCGTCACCTCCAACAACCGCGAAGACGTGCAGAACCTGTTCAAGCAGGGCAAGGTCGGCATGATGATCACCGCACCCTTCCTGTCCAACCAGATCAAGGACGAGGCGCCGAACCTGAAATACGGCGTTGCAGCCATCCCCGCCGGCCCGACCGGCGCGCGCGGCACCTATGGCGTGACCGATTCCATCATCATGTTCAAGAACTCCAAGAACAAGGACGAAGCCTGGAAGCTGCTCGATTTCCTGTTCACCACGGAACAGCGCGCCAAGTTCACGCAAGGCGAAGGCTTCCTGCCGGTGAACAAGGAAGAGGCCAAGATGGACTACTACGTCAACAATGCCGATCTGGCGGCGTTCACCGCGCTGCTGCCCGACGCCCGCTTCGCGCCGGTCATTCCGGGCTGGGAAGAAGTCGCCCAGATCACGTCGGACGCCATGCAGAAGATCTATCTCGGCGGCGACCCTGAGGCGGGCTTGAAGGACGCGGCCGCCAAGGCCAACACCGTGCTGAAGAAATAGGGCGTATCTCCCTGCGCCCGTGGCGCGCCCCAGACTCAGGCGGGGCGCGCCACACCTAGGTTCCCGGCCCGGTGCGGCGGATCCGAAATTCGCATAAGCAGAACCTTCTGATCCAGCGCGCCGAGGTTGCAGGCCAGCAGATGCAAAATCGTTTCTTGCCCTATCTCCTGACCTTGCCCAGCCTGTTTCTGGCGGCGGTGGTCATCTTCTGGCCGGTCTGGGACCTGATCCAGATCTCGACGCATGAGGTCAGCCGCTTCGGCCAGCTTCGCGACTTCAACGACTTCGCCAATTTCGCGGCACTCGCTGCCGATCCCGACTTCACGGCCGCGCTCTGGCGCACCGGCCAATGGACGGTGATGGTGGTCGGCGGTGCGCTTCTCTTGTCGATCCCGGTGGCGATGATCCTCAACACCGATTTCTATGGCCGCGGCATCGCCCGCGTCATCATCATGCTGCCCTGGGCGGTATCGCTGACCATGACCGCGGTTGTCTGGCGCTGGGCGCTGAGCGGCGAAAGCGGCATGCTCAATTCGGCGCTGATCGGCCTCGGGCTCATCGATCACAACATCCAATGGCTGGCGAGCGCCGAGACCGCTTTCCCGATGCAGGTGCTGATCGGTATCCTGGTGACGGTGCCGTTCACGACGACGATCTTTCTCGGCGGGCTGTCGTCGATTCCGGACGATCTCTACGAGGCGGCGGCGCTCGAAGGGGCGACGCCGCTGCAGCAGTTCCGCGAAATCACCTTTCCGCTCCTGAAACCGTTCATCAACATCGCCATCGTGCTCAACACCATCTACGTCTTCAATTCCTTCCCGATCATCTGGGTGATGACGCAGGGCGGCCCGGCCAACTCGACCGATATCCTGGTCACCCATCTCTACAAGCTGGCCTTCCGCATCGGCAAGCTAGGCGAAGCATCGGCGGTGTCGCTGGTGATGTTCGCCATATTGCTGGTCTTCACCATGATCTATGTGCGGCTGGCGATGCGGGAGCAACGCACATGACGAGCAAGCTGAAGCGCTCCATCATCGCCTGGCTGCTGCTGGCGCCGCTGATCGTGGTGACGCTCTTTCCCTTCGCGGTGATGTTCCTGACCGCGGTCAAGCCGAGGCAGGAAGTGCTGTCGCCGACCTGGTGGCCGAGCGAATTCCGCTGGTCGAATTTTTCCGACATGTGGGTGGCGACCGGCTTCGGCCAGGCGCTGCTCAATTCGCTCTACGTGTCTGTGATCGCCACCGTTGGCGCCATCCTGATCTCGGTTCCGGCGGCCTATGCGATGTCGCGCTTCCGCTTTGCCGGCTACGGCGCCTTGCGCCAGTTCCTGCTGATTTCGCAGATGATCTCGCCGATCGTGCTGGTGCTTGGCCTGTTCCGACTGATGGCGGCCTGGGGCCTGGTCGAGAGCACGACGGCGCTCGGCTTCATCTACATGGCCTTCAACGTCGCCTTCACCGTGTGGATGCTGCAGAGCTATTTCGACACCATTCCGCGCGATCTCGAGGAAGCTGCCTGGATGGAGGGCGCCGGCCGCTGGCTGACCTTGCGCAAGGTGTTCCTGCCGCTGTGCCTGCCGGCGATCGCGGTGACGGCGATCTTCACCTTCATCAACGCCTGGAACGAATTCGTCGTGGCGCTCACCATGCTGCGCAGCCAGGAAAGCTACACGCTGCCGATCCAGGTGTTTTCGCTGGTCGCCGGCCGCTACACCATCGAATGGCACCACGTCATGGCCGCGACGTTGCTGGCGACCTTGCCGGTGGCCATCCTGTTCATCTGGCTGCAGCGCTACCTCGTTCGCGGGCTGGCGCTCGGGGCGGTCAAATAGCGCCTATTCACGGACGGAGCTTTCATGCGCATTTTCACCGCCTCGCTGGCGACGGAAACCAACACCTTCTCGCCGGTGCCGACCGACAGGGCCTCGTTCGAGATGGCCTTCTATGCCGGGCCCGGCAAACATCCGGACACGCCGACGCTGTGCTCCTCGCCGATGGTGGCGCTGCGCCGGCGGGCAGCGGTCGAAGGCCTCGATGTCATCGAGGGCACCGCAACCTGGGCGGAGCCGGGCGGCCTGGTGCAGCGGCAGACCTATGAGGCTCTGCGCGACGAGATCCTTGGCCAGCTCGAGGCCGCGCTGCCGGTCGATGCCGTCATCCTCGGCCTACATGGCGCCATGGTGGCGCAAGGCTATGACGACTGCGAAGGCGACCTGCTCGAACGGGTTCGCGCAATGGTCGGGCCGCAGGTGGTGATCGCCGTGGAACTCGATCCGCACAGCCATCTGACACCGAAGCGCGTGGCGGCCTCCGACATCCTCGCCTACTTCCTCGAATTTCCGCACACCGATTTCTACGAGCGCGGCGAACACGTCGTCGAGCTTGGCCTGGCAGCGGCGCGCGGTGAGATCAAGCCGGTCATCTCGACCTTCGATTGCCGCATGATCCAGGTGCTGCCGACCAGCCGCGAGCCGATGCGCTCTTTCGTCGACCGGATCAAGGCGCTGCACGGCAAGGACGGCGTGCTGTCGGTCTCCGTCATCCACGGCTTCATGGCGGCGGACGTGGCCGAGATGGGCACGCGCATCCTGGTCGTCACCGACGATGACAAGGCCAAGGGCGACGCGCTGGCGGAACGGCTCGGGCGGGAACTCTATGCGCTGCGCGAAAAGACGGCGATGACGATGCTGAACACCCGTGACGGCATCGATCGGGCCTTGGCCGTGCGCGCCAAGAATCCGGGCAGGCCGGTGGTCATCGCCGATATCTGGGACAATCCCGGCGGCGGCGTTCCCGGCGACGGCACCTTCGTGCTGCGCCAGATGCTGGCGCGTGGCCTGGACAGGTTCGCCGTGGCGACGATCTGGGACCCGATCGCGGTCACCTTCTGCCTGGCGGCGGGCGAGAGCGCCGTTATCGACCTGCGCTTCGGCGGCAAGGCCGGGCCGCAGGCCGGCGAGCCGATCGATGCGCGCGTGCGCGTGCTGAAGGCGGTTGCGGAGGGCTGGCAGAGTTTCGGGCCAAGCCGCGTGACGCTCGGGCCAACGGCGCTGGTCCGCCTCGAAGGCACCGAGGTCGACATCATTCTCAACACCAACCGCACACAGACCTTCGAGCCGGATATCTTTTCCAACATCGGCGTCGATCCGATGGCCAAGGACATGCTGCTGATCAAGTCGACCAACCATTTCTACGCCGGCTTCGAGCCGATCGCCGCCGAGATCATCTATGTCTCGGCGCCGAG